>CABUCP010000001.1 GCA_902490055.1 uncultured Klebsiella sp.
TGTCCCATCCCCATCATTGAGTGTGCTTCATCTTCGGCGATTAAATCATTTATTTGCGAGAGCGATCTTTTGACTTCAATGCCAGCGCCAGTTTACCGGCTGGAGGAGAAGCTTGGATTATTGCGGCCCTTAGACGCTGAAGGCAGCGTTTTTGTCAGGGATTTTTATGCCTATAGCCACTTTGGCGTCTTATCCGGGGCGGCTTTACACTTAATCCAGCACCTGAAACAGTGAGGTGCCGGCCGGGTTTTAAAAGTGTATGATAAATGCATCTTAAAGAATCGATCGTGAAAAGAAGACTATCGGCAATATGATCAGGCTTTATCAGCGCCGCTGCCCGGATGCCCGCGACGACGGCGAGCATTATCAGGCGCTCAACGCTTACGCCGATAAACGGCTGGATAAGTGCGTTTTTGGTGAAGAGAAACCGGCCTGCAAGCAGTGTCCGGTGCACTGTTATCAGCCAGCGAAGCGTGAAGAGATGAAGCAGATTATGCGCTGGGCCGGCCCGCGGATGCTCTGGCGTCATCCGATTCTGACCCTTCGTCACCTGATTGACGACAGACGCCCGGTGCCGGAACTGCCGGAAAAATATCGCCCGAAAAAATAGCGGCCTTTCCCCGGCCTTCCAGGAACGTCTCATTAAAGGCTGGCCGCACGAACGGTATGCCGGATAAGGCGCCGCCGCCATCCGACAATTTTCCCTGCTCGCGCTGCGCTTAGCAGGGCTACAGCTCCTGGCATTCATGCTGGCGTTAACCGCCGCCGGGGAGGGTTGCCGAAGCCCTCTGTTTCTGACTATCGCGGATCGTGCTGGCGACAAAGGCCAGCACAAACAGCGCGGTAAACAGCACCACGATGGTCGGCGCCGGGGCGCTATCGAGATAAAACGATAGCCAGACGCCCGCCAGCGAACATCCCACTGCGATTGCTGTCGCCAACAGCAGCGCGCTGACAAAGCGCCGAGTCAGCAGCAGGGCGATAGCCCCGGGCGCAATCAGTAGCGAAATCGACAGAATAATCCCCACCGACTTGAGGGTGGCGACAATCGTCAGGGCGATCATGCACAGCAGGCCATAATGCAGCAGCCCGCAGCGCAGGCCGCTGGCTTTAGCCTGATTCGGATCAAAGGCGTGCAGTAAAAAATCGCGCCACTTCAGCCCGATAATTAACGAAATTGCCAGCGCAATCGTCGCCGTTTGCCCAATATCGCTGCTGGATATCCCCAGCATGTCGCCAAATAGAATATGGTCGAGATGGACCTCGGATTGAATCGCCACGTATAGCACCAGCCCGGCGCCAAACATACCCGAGAAGACGATCCCCATGATGGTATCGCGTTTGATGCGGCTGTTATCGTCGAGAAAACCGGTGGCGACGGCGCAGAATAATCCGGCAATAAACGCGCCGATGGCGAAGGGAATGCCGACGATGTACGCCAGCACCACGCCCGGAAAGACCGCGTGGCTCATGGCATCGCCCATCAGCGCCCAGCCTTTTAACACCAAAAATACCGACAGCAGCGCGCAGGGAACGGCGACGATCGCCGCCACCAGCATGGCGTTAACCATAAACGGAAACTGTAATGGTTCGAGCAGCGTGTTCAACAGCATGAGGCCTCCCTGGCGCGGCGGCGGTTGGCCAGCAGGCCGTGCTTCGGCGCAAAGACAAAGGTGGCTAAGAACAGTAGCGTCTGCGCGACGACGATGATGCCGCCGGTGGCGCCGTCAAGATAATAGCTCAGCCATGCGCCGAAGAAGCTGGTCAGGCTGCCGATGGCGACGGCGATGGCCAACAGGCGCGGGAAGCGGTCGGTTAGCAGCCAGGCGGTGGCTCCGGGCGTCACCACCAGGCAGATGACCAGAAACGCGCCGACGGTTTGCAGCGCCGCGACGGTACAGGCGGCCAGCAGAGTGAAGAACAGCAGCTTCAGGCCGTTGGTGTTAAGGCCAATGGAGCGGGCGTGGTTTTCGTCGAAGAAGGTGACCATCAGGTCTTTCCACTTCAGCAGCAGGATCGCCATCGAAATAAAACCAATAGCCGCCAGCTGGATAATATCCTCCGGGGCGATCGCCAGAATGTTACCGAGAATAATGGTCTGGATATTCACCGACGTAGGGTTCAGCGACACCATAAACAGGCCGATGCCGAAGAATGACGAGAAAATCAGGCCGATAATGGCGTCTTCTTTCAGCCGCGAGCGCTGGTTGAGAAACAGCATACTGCCCGCCGCCAGGCCGCCGGAGAGAAACGCGCCGAGCGCGAAGGGCAGGCCGAGCATATAAGCGCCGGCGACGCCGGGAACAATCGAGTGGGAGAGGGCGTCGCCAATCAGCGACCAGCCTTTCAGCATCAGGTAGCAGGAGAGAAAGGCGCAGACGCCGCCGACCAGCGCCGATACCCACATCGCATTGAGCATATATTGATAGCCAAAGGGCTCCAGCAGCCAGCTCATCGTTGGCCTCCCGCCGCGCGATGGCTGATAAACGGCCGCTCATCGTCGGTGATAATCCGCTCTTCCGCGCCGGTGAGCGTGACGTGACGCAGCACGCCGCTGAAGGCCAGCTCCAGGTTCTCGGCGGTGAAGGTGGTTTCCGTCGGCCCGCTGGCCAGTACGGTGCCTTTCACCATCACCGTGTAATCACAGAATTCGCTGACTGAACCGAGGTTATGGGTGGAGACCAGCATGGTACAGCCCTCGTCGCGCAGCTCTCGCAGGAGGGTGATGATCCGCGCTTCGGTTTGCACATCGACGCCGGTAAAGGGTTCATCCAGCAGGATCACTTTGCCTTCCTGAGCAATGGCGCGGGCGAGGAACACGCGCTTTTTCTGCCCGCCGGAGAGTTCGCCTATCTGGCGATGACGGTACTCGCTCATTCCTACGCGGGCCAGCGCGGCATCGACAATCTCATGGTCGCGTGGTTTGGCCCGCCGCAGCCAGCCCATATGGCCATAGCGGCCCATCATCACCACATCCTCCACCAGTACCGGGAACGACCAGTCCACCTCTTCCGATTGCGGCACGTAGGCGACCAGGTTCTGCCGTAGCGCGCGGTTGACCGGCTGGCCGAGAATGGCGATATCGCCGTGGCCGATGCGGACAAAGCCCATCAGCGCTTTGAACAGCGTGGATTTCCCGGAGCCGTTGACCCCCACCAGTGCGGCAATCGAGCCGCGGGGGACGCTGAACGAAGCATCGCGCAGGGCGGTGTGGCCGTTGCGATAGGTGACGGTCACCTGGTCGACGATGAGCCCGGCTTGCGGCGTATTCATGACTGTTTCCTCAGACCATCGTTGATCCCTTTAACGATGGTTTCGGTAGTAACGCGCAGCAGGTCAAGATAGGTCGGCACCGGGCCGTCGGCGGCGCTCAGCGAGTCGACATACAGCACGCCGCCGTAATGAGCGCCGGCTTCGCGCGCGACCTGGCGCGCTGGCTTGTCGGAGATAGTGCTTTCGCTAAAGATGGTTGGGATATGCTCTTTCTTCATGGTATCGATGGTTTTACGCACCTGCTGCGGCGTGCCCTGCTGGTCGGCGTTAATCGGCCACAGATAACGTTCCTGCAGACCATTATCGCGCGCCAGATACGAGAAGGCGCCTTCGCTGGTAACCAGCCAGCGTTTGTCTTGCGGCAATTTCGCCAGTTCAGCCTTCAGCGGCGCCATGGTCTGGCGGATCTTCTCTTTGTAGGCGTCGGCGTTGCGGCGATAGGTGTCGGCATTGACGGGATCGTATTTCATCAGCGCATTGCGAATGTTATCGACGTAGATCAGCGCATTATCCGCCGACATCCACGCGTGTGGGTTGGGTTTGCCGTTATAGGGGCCATCGCTAATGCCCATCGGCTGGATACCATCGCTGACCACCACTTCCGGTACGCCGTTCAGATGTTGATAAAAGCGGGCGAACCACAGTTCAAGATTCAGGCCGTTGGCAAGAATAAGCTTCGCCCCCTGCGCGCGTTTAATATCGCCCGGCGTCGGCTGGTATTCGTGGATTTCCGCGCCTGGCTTGGTGATTGAACTGACCTCGGCGGCGTCGCCGGCAACGTTCTGCGCCATATCGGCGATGACGGTAAAGGTGGTAATCACTTTGAATTTTTCTTGTGCCTGAGCGGGGGCGATGGCGAGCAGCGCCAGGGCGGCGGAGAACAACAAGTGTTTGAACGGCGGCAGGTGCGGCATAGGATCCCTCACGGTGTTGCGATTAATTAATCATCGTTTATAGCCTTTGCTATGTTATATAGCACAAGCTATTGGTAAATGAAAATAATTCTTATTTAGATGTTGTGGTAATGATTAGGCTGAGAAGGAAGTTGTGAGGGAGGATGAACCCGGGTCAGCAGCGCATAACCCGGGACAACAGAGAGAGGTTACGCGCGGGTGGCGATGAGGATGGCGGAAACTTTGATCAGCGCGATCACGCGGCTACCCTGCGCCAGCTTCATCTCTTCCTGGCTTTCGTTAGTCACCACGGCGATGATTTCAAAGCCGGCGTCGGTTTTCACGTGCACGGTGGCGTTGACCGCTCCTTCGGTAACGCGGCTGACGCTGCCTGCAAACTGGTTGCGTGCCGAGAATTTCAGACCGCAATCTTCAGTTGCCAGAGTGACCCACGGGGCTTTAATCAGCGCAACGGCTTCTTTACCCGCCGCCAGGCCCAGCGCTTCCTTGCTGCTATGGGTGACGATCGCCACCAGCTTTGCGCCGCCGGCTAAGGTCAGTTCAATTTCGTCATTTACCGCGCCGGTTGCGACTGCGCTAACCTTGCCGGTGAGTTGGTTACGTGCTGATACCGCCATAGTGCCTCCATTCTATCTATTAATAAGTGACTCTTTAGTTATACCAGCTCGTCTTTATTAATGCCTAAGCGTTTCATTCGCGAAAGCAATGTAGTGCGCTTCAGCCCCAGGCGCTGGGCGGCGCCTTTTGGCCCGGCGACCACGCCGTTGCTCTCTTTCAAGACCCGGACAATCAGCTGATATTCATCTTCGCCTTCCTCGGGCAGTACTTCCGGCGCCAGCGTTTCCTGCTCGATATGCATTTCCGGCAGTGATAATTGCAGCACGCTGCCGCGGGTTAACAGCACCGCGCGCTCGACGACGTTTTCCAGTTCGCGCACGTTTCCCGGCCACTCCATGCGCGACAGGGTACGCAGAGTCTCCGCCGGAATGCTGTCGATATTGCGCCCGAGGCGGCGGGCGATTTTGAAGGTGAAAGCCTTCACCAGCAGCGGAATATCGTCCGGACGCTCGCGCAGCGGCGGCAGGTGGATCGGAAACACGTTGAGTCGATAGTAAAGATCGCTGCGGAATTCGCGATCGATAACCATCTGCTTGAGATCGCGGTTAGTGGCGGCGATCAGCCGCACATCGGTCTGAATGAGTTTGTTACTGCCCAGGCGTTCAAACTCTTGCTCCTGCAGGACGCGCAACAGCTTCGGCTGCAGCTCCAGCGGCATATCGCCGACCTCATCGAGGAACAGCGAGCTTTTATCCGCCAGTTCGAAACGGCCGATACGCTGGGCGCTGGCGCCGGTAAAAGCCCCGCGCTCGTGGCCGAACAGGTCGCTTTCCAGCAGGCCGGCGGGCATCGCCGCGCAGTTCATTTTCACCATGCGGCGGCTATTACGCCCGCTCAGGTTGTGGATCGCGCGAGCGATCAGCTCTTTGCCGGTGCCGGTTTCACCGAGGATCAGCACCGTGCTGTCGCTTTGCGCCACCATCTCCACCTGTTTGAGGACGCTGTGCATCGCTTCGCTGCGACCGATGATTTCGCCGAACTCGCTTTCGACGTTGTTGAGCTGTTCGGTGAGCGCCAGGTTTTCATCCACCAGCCGCTCCTTCAGCCGCTGGATCTCGCGATAGGCAAGGGCGTTATCGATAGCGATCGACACGCGCTCGGCGATTTGCCGCAGCAGCTTGAGGTTGGTGGTGGTGAACACCTGCTCATCGCACTGCGCCAGCTTCAGCACCCCGAGCAGCGTATTGCCGGACATCAGCGGCAGCAGGCACAGGGTCTGGATCTGGTTATCCCACATCTCGAAGAGCATTTTTTCATACGGCGCCAGCGAGTCGTGTTCGTGCAGATTCAGCAGCAGCATCTCTTTGCTTTTAAACACCCGCTCGGTCAGGGTGCCGGCTTCATCGACTTCGCTCTGGTCATGTACCGGATGGCTGGCGTCGAGATAGTGGGTGGAATAGATGTTGAGCTTACCTTTGCGGTTACTGCGCAACACCACGCTGATGGCATCGATACGAAAATAGCGGTGGATCTCTTTTGCCACCTCGCTGACCAGCTCGTCGATATCGAGGCGCGACAGGACGGCGTTAGTAATGGCGACCAAAATGCGGAAGTTATCGCGCTCGTGGCACAACAGATCGTAATCGACGTTGTTGCTGACCCGGCTTTGGATCTGTTCGGTGACGACGGCGACAATCTGCGTGAAAGTGTGCAGTCGCTGGTACTCTTTTTCGCTCCATGGCTGATTGTTGTTGCGGATGAACTCGCAGCCGCCGAAGATGCGGCCTTCCGCCGCCAGCGGCAGCAGGCAGTAGTAGCCGAAGGCGGGATATAAACCGCTTTTGGCCAGCTGCGGCCAGGCTTCGGTGAAGGTTGCGTTGTCGCAGTGCAGCGCGTCGGGGCGCGACAGCAGGCGGCGTACCGGGCCGTGGGCCAGTACGGTTTCATCTTCGTAGCTCGCCGGTTGGCCAGTATCGTCGCAGGCGTACCTGGCGGCGCGATGGTTGCCGTGATTCCACAAGATAATCGCCGCCCGGTCGGCAAGCGCGGATTGCTGCGCCAGGCGGGTCAGCGTTTCGCTCAGCGCGGCCAGATCGGGCTGCTGTAATAAAATACGGGTGATATCAAACAGACCCTGCTGCCCGAGATCGCCCATTGGTGTATACGACATTGCTTAAGTCCAAAAAGCGCCGTCATGCGGCGCAGAATAAAGAGATGAATCAAATAATAGTCTGTTAAGAAAACAATTGTTGCCGTTGTTGAGGTAGCCCGGATAAGGTGAAAGCCGCCATCCGGGGTGGGTTCAATGGTTAACAAATCCTCGGCAGCGGCTCGGCGTGGGGAAGGTCAAGCGTACGCTTCACGCCATAGAGCCCAACGGAACGCACGCCGCTGTGCTCAACGACTTCGCCAATGATCGCCGCATTACGCCCCAACGGGTGTGACCGTAAATGCGCAAGAGCAGATTCCGCTGCGTCGCGGGCGACGGCGATGAGTAATTTCCCCTCGTTGGCGAAATTCAGCGCGTCCAACCCCAGCAGTTCGCACACGCCGCGCACCGTATCATTGACCGGCAGCTTCGCTTCATGTAACTCGATACCGCAACCGCTGGCGGCGGCGAACTCGTGCGCCACCGCGTTGACGCCGCCGCGGGTGGCGTCGCGCAGGGCTTTGATGCCCGGCACGTCGCGCAGGGTTTGAATCAGCGGCGTCAGTACCGCGCAGTCGCTGGACAGCGCGCCGTCCAGCCCCAGCCGTTCGCGCAGGTTGAGGATGGTGGCGCCGTGATCGCCGAGCGTGCCGCTGACCAGCAGGACATCGCCAGCGCTAATCTGCTGCGCGCCCCAGTGGATTTCCGCCGGGATGGCGCCGATACCGGCGGTATTGATAAATAGCTTATCCGCCGCGCCGCGCGGCACCACTTTGGTATCGCCGGTCACGATCGCAATATCCGCGGCCTGCGCAGTCTGCGCCATGCTGCGCACCACCGCCTCCAGCGTCGCCATCTCCAGCCCCTCCTCGAGGATAAATCCGCAGGAGAGGTAGCGCGGCAACGCGCCGCTGACCGCGACGTCGTTGGCGGTGCCGCACACCGCCAGCTTGCCGATATCGCCGCCGGGGAAAAACAGCGGGTCAATGACGTAGCTGTCCGTTGAGAAGGCCAGCCGATTGCCCTGGGCGGCAAGCCCGGCGAGATCTAAACGCGCCTGATCCTCCTGCTCTGCCAGCCAGGGGTTGGCGAAGGCCTGCATAAACAGGTCGCCAATCAGTTGCTGCATCGCCTGACCACCGCTACCGTGAGCTAACTGGATGCTTTTCATGCTTCATTTTCCTGACTGCGATATTGATACCAGGCGGCGCAGGCGCCTTCTGAGGAAACCATCAGCGCGCCAAAGGCGCTTTGCGGGTTGCAGACGCGGCCGAACAGCGGGCATTGATGCGGTTTACAGCGCCCGGTCAGCACCTCGCCGCAGCGGGCGCGCGGGTCGTCGCAAACGCGCTGCGGCGCCGGGCGGAAATGGGCCTCGGCGTCGAAGCATTGATAGTCGGGCGTCAGATGGACGCCGGAGTCGTTGATCACGCCAAGCCCGCGCCACTCGCTATCGCCGCTCAGGCAGAACACCTCGGCGATTGCCGCCTGCGCCAGCGCGTTACCGGCATCCGGCACCACGCGGCGATATTGATTCTCGACCTGACTACGCTGCGCTATTTTCTGCTCAACCAGCATGATCACGCCTTGCAGTAGATCAAGAGGTTCGAATCCAGCGACGACTAATGGCCGATGATAGTCGCTGGCGATGAAGCCGTAGGCATCGGTACCAATCACCATGCTGACGTGGCCGGGGGCGAGAAACGCGTCGATACCGTTGTCCGGCTGATCCAGCAGGCTGCGCAGCGTCGGCAACAGGGTGATGTGCTGACAGAAGAAGTAGAAGTTGTCGACGTTGCGTTCGCGGGCCTGGCGTAACGTCAGCGCGGTGGCGGGCATGGTGGTCTCGAAGCCGAGCCCGAAAAACACCACCTCGCGCTGCGGGTTCTGCTGAGCCAGCCGCAGGGCGTCCATCGGCGAGTAGACGATGCGCACATCGGCGCCGCGGCTCTTCGCCTGCAGCAGCGACCCGTTTTTCCCCGGCACGCGCATCGCATCGCCAAAGGTGCAGAAAATCACTTCCGGGCGGCTGGCTATCTCGATACACGCATCGATGCGGCCCATTGGCAGGACGCAGACCGGGCAGCCGGGGCCGTGAATAAATTCGATATTTTTCGGCAGCAGTTGATCGAGGCCGAATTTAAAGATGGCGTGGGTATGGCCGCCGCAGACCTCCATCATCCGCAGCGGACGCGCTTCGCTGTAGTCCAGCAGTGGGGCGCGCTGCTGCAAATGCTCGACCAACCGCAGCACCTGTTCCGGCGCGCGATATTCATCAACAAAACGCATTATCGCTCCTCGCCGTACAACAGCGCGCCGACGTCCGGTTCGACGTCGAACATATTTTGCAGCGCCTCAAGCGTATCTCGCGCTTCGGCTTCGTTGATGATGCTCATCGCGAACCCGACGTGCACCAGCACCCACTGGCCGATGCGTGATTGGCCCTGCTCGTCGACCGCGCCGACCAGCGTCAGATCGACTTCGCGCTGAATACCGCAGACTTCTACCTTTGCCAGCACGCCGTCAATCGTGCGGATTTGCCCCGGAATGCCTATGCACATTGCTGCGTCTCCAGCCAGTTAAGCCACTGGTCCATGCCTTCGCCGCTGGTGGCGGAGAGCAAAATAATCTCGATATGCGGATTGACCTCCCGCGCGCAGGCGAGGCATTTCTCTACATCAAAGTTGAGGTACGGCAGCAGGTCGACCTTGTTGAGCAGCATCAGGCTGGCGGCGGCGAACATATGCGGGTACTTCAGCGGTTTATCTTCCCCTTCGGTCACCGACAGCACCGCCACTTTATGGCGTTCGCCGAGATCAAAACTGGCCGGGCAGACCAGGTTGCCGACGTTTTCGATAAACAGAATGCCGTTTTCGCCAAGCGGGAGGCGCGGGGCGGCGTCGGCAATCATCTGCGCGTCGAGATGGCAGCCCTTACCGGTATTCACCTGAATCGCCGGCGTGCCGGTAGCGCGGATGCGCGCGGCGTCGTTGACCGTCTGCTGATCGCCCTCAATCACCGCGCAGTCGGTCACGCCCTTCAGGCGCGTCAGGGTTTCGGTCAACAGCGTGGTTTTGCCGGATCCGGGGCTGGAGACCAGGTTCAGCACCAGCTGGCTTTTCGCCGCGAAGCGCGCGCGGTTGCGTGCCGCCAGGCGGTTATTTTTATCCAGCACGTCGATTTCGACTTCCAGCATCCGGCGCTGGCTTTGCCCCGGCGCGTGGGTGCCCGCTTCGCCGTGACCGTAATGCAGGTCGCCTTCCGTAGTGCGGGTTGGGGCGAAGTTATCGGTTTTCACGCCGGTAATGGTCATCGTCCGGCGCGCGGCGGGCGCGAAGGGGGCGCTGCGAAACGCCGAGTGCGGGTTATGCTCGTCGCCTTCGATGTAGAGGTTGCCTTCTCCACAGCCGCATGTAGTACACATAATCTTTTACTCCAATTCTAAACGCTGAATCTGTAAGCCATCGTCCGCCACGATCTGCAACTGGTCGTTATCGCAGTGCGGGCAGCGGCGAACGTGCTGCGAGATGAGGCGCACGTACTGCTGACAGCGTTCACACCAGCATTCAGCTTGTTGCTCGGTAATATGCAGCGCGCAGCCTTCCGCCAGCGTGCCGCGGCACACCAGTTCAAAGCAGAAGGTGAGGGCGCTGGGCTCCACGCAGGAAAACGCGCCGACCTTCAGCCACACGCCGGTAACCCGCCGCGCGCCGCTTTGCTGCGCCTGTTGCTCAATGATTTCCAGCGCCCGCTGGCTAAGCGTGATTTCGTGCATCTTTGCCTCCGTAAATACTATTTCTGCCATATGCAATAACGATGCCAGGAGAACTGGGCAGACCGTTGAACTGTCGATGACGACGACGCATCGCTGTCATCGACATGTCGTGATGGCGCGCACATTTTTAATAATTCCTTTAAATTCAATGAAATAATTTTTGGCATGGAAAATGCTTAACCGGTGCATCTCATGTAACGGGAGAATCCGGGATGACAATTTGGGAATTAAGTGAAAAGGCGGACTACATCGCCGATCGTCACCGCCAGCATCAGGAGCAGTGGCACACCTACTGCAATTCGCTGGTTCAGGGCATCACCCTGTCAAAAGCGCGTCTGCACCACGCGATGAGCTGCGCGCCGGACAAAGAGCTGTGCTTCGTGCTGTTCGGCCACTTTCAGGTGTATGTCGCGCTGGCGGAAGGCTTCAACAGCCACACCATCGAGTACTACGTGGAAACCAGGAATAGCGATGATCGGCGGCTTATCGCCCAGGCGACGCTGGATACCGAAGGGGTGATTGACGGGCGCATCAGCAACCGCTCCCGTGAAGCGGTGCTGGAACACTACCTGGCGATTATCGCCACCGTGTATGACCGTCTGTACGAGGCCATGGAACGCGACCAGCCGGTGGATTTGAACCATCTGGCGCAGGTCCACTAAGCGTGAGGTGTCGACAAGTGTCGAAACCGACACCTGCGCAACCTGATTTCGTCAAAAGTGACTTTCACCCGAGGATGACCCGGTGAACCGTTTTGTAATTGCTGATTCCAGCGTCTGTATTGGCTGCCGCACCTGCGAAGCTGCCTGTTCCGAGACGCATCGCCAGCACGGCCTGCAGAGCATGCCGCGCCTGCAAGTAATGCGTAATGAAAAAGAGTCTGCGCCGCAGATGTGCCACCACTGCGAAGACGCCCCGTGCGCCGCGGTGTGTCCGGTTAACGCCATTAACCGCGTCGATGGCGCGGTGCAGCTGAATGAAAGCCTGTGCGTGAGCTGCAAACTGTGCGGCATCGCCTGCCCGTTCGGCGCTATCGAATTCTCCGGTAGCCGGCCGTTGGATATTCCCGCCAACGCGAATACGCCGATGGCGCCAGCCGCGCCGCCGGCTCCGGCCCGCGTCAGTTCGCTGCTCGATTGGGTGCCGGGCGTTCGCGCCATCGCCGTGAAATGCGACCTTTGCCACTTTGATGAACAAGGCCCGGCCTGCGTGCGGACCTGCCCGACCAAAGCCTTACTGATGGTGGATATTCGCGATATTGCTCAGGCCAGCAAACGTAAGCGTGAACTGACCTTTAATACCGACCTCGGCGATTTGTCGCTGTTTCAGGCGCAACAAGGGGGCATGAAATGAGCGTGGTTGCATTAGTGAATCAGGCGGTGGCCTGGTACGCCGTCAGCGCGGTGCTGGCGTTTCTATTTAGCCTACGCAAACCGCTGAGCGGCGCGATTGCCGGGATCGGCGGCGCAGTCGCCAGCGCGATGTTAATTGTCGCCGGGTTCTCGGCGTTAATGATGCCGGAGCGGGTCAACGGCGGCATGCTGCAGTATCTGCATCTGGCGATGCGGGTCGGCGGTATCAACGCCCTGTGGCTGCTAGCTATTGGTCTGTCGGCGCTGCCGATTTCGCTGTTTAACATTTCCTGGCATCGTCACCCGCAGGCGACATCCAACGGTCTGCTGGTTAACCTGCTGCTGGCCGCCGCCACCTGTGCGGTGGTGGTCACCAACTTCGGCAGTCTGGTGGTGATGGCGGAAATCATGGCGCTGTGCGCCGCTTTCCTCACCGGCTGCGCGCAGTCCGGCAAATTGTGGTTTGCGCTGGGGCGGGCTGGAACCCTGCTGCTGGCGTGGACCTGCTGGCTGGTGTGGTCGTTCTACGGCACCCTCGACCTGGGGGCGATTAGCCAACTGGCCGCCGGCGCGCCGCAGAACATGTGGCTGTGGCTACCGGGCCTGCTTGGTTTTGCGCTGCTCTCCGGCGTGATCCCGCTGCACGGCTGGGCGCCGCAGGCTCATGCGGGCGCCAGCGCCCCGGCCGCCGCGCTGTTCTCCACGGTGGTGATGAAGGTCGGCCTGTACGGCATCCTGACCGTATCGCTGGCCGGTAGCGTGCCGCCGCTATGGTGGGGCGTGCTGCTGCTGGCGCTGGGGATGATTACCGCCTTTATCGGCGGACTGTATGCGCTGATGGAACATAACATCCAGCGCCTGCTGGCTTACCACACCCTGGAAAATATCGGCATTATTTTGCTCGGTCTCGGCGCATTCGTCACCGGTATTGCTACCGGCAACAATGCGCTGATGGTGCTTGGCTTTATCGGCGGTATGTACCACCTGATCAACCACAGCTTGTTTAAAACTACGCTGTTCCTCGGCGCTGGGGCGGTGTGGTTCCGCACCGGCCATCGCGATATCGAGAAACTGGGCGGCATCGGTAAAAAAATGCCGCTGATTTCGCTCGCCATGCTGGTGGGGCTGATGGCGATGGCCGCGCTGCCGCCGCTGAACGGTTTTGCCGGCGAGTGGGTTATCTACCAGTCCTTCTTCAAGCTGAGCACCGGGGACGTCTTTATCGGCCGTCTGCTGGGGCCGTTACTGGCGGTTGGCCTGGCGATTACCGGGGCGTTAGCGGTGATGTGCATGGCCAAGGTCTACGGCGTGACCTTCCTTGGCGCGCCGCGCAGTAAAGAGGCGGAAAACGCCACCTGCGCGCCGTGGTTGATGACTTTCAGCGTCGTGCTGGCCGCCGCGTGCTGCGTGATTGGCGGCGTAGCGGCGCCGTGGCTGCTGCCGCTGGTGAGCCACGTCATTCCGGTTCCGGCGCAGGCGACAAGCGTCGTTTCACAGCCTCTGATCGCCATTCTGCTGATTGCCTGTCCGCTGCTGCCGTTCCTGTTGATGATCTTCTTCAAAGGCGATCGCCTACCGGCGCGTTCGCGCGGCGCGGCGTGGGTCTGTGGTTATGACCACGAGCAAGCGATGGTGGTCACCGCCCACGGCTTCGCTATGCCGGTGAAAGAAGCCTTTGCGCCGCTGCTGAAGCTGCGTCACTGGCTGAATCCGGTGCGGCTGGTGCCGGGCTGGCAGAATGCCTCCGCGCCAGCCTTGCTACGCGGCGTGGCGCTGATCGAGCTGGCGGTGCTGGTGGTGATTGTGATTTCGCGAGGAGCCTGAGAGTGAATCTATTCGTTGCATTGTTACAGGCGCTGGTGCTGTTTGCCGTCGCGCCGCTGCTGTCCGGCCTGACCCGCGTTGCCCGCGCGCGCCTGCATAACCGCCGCGGTCCGGGCGTGCTGCAGGAGTATCGGGATATTTTGAAACTGCTGGGCCGCCAGAGCATCGGCCCGGATGCTTCCGGTTGGGTATTCCGCCTGACGCCGTTTGTGATGGTCGGCGTGATGCTGACCATTGCCGCCGCGCTGCCGGTCATTACCGTGGATTCGCCACTGCCGGGGCTGGGCGACCTGATTACGCTTATTTATCTGTTCGCCATTGCCCGTTTCTTCTTCGCCATTTCCGGTTTGGATACCGGCAGCCCGTTCACCGCCATCGGCAGCAGCCGTGAAGCGATGCTCGGCGTGCTGGTCGAACCGATCCTGCTGCTTGGGCTGTGGGTGGCGGCGCAGGTTGCCGGTTCCACCCATATCAGCGCGATTACCGATACCGTTTACCACTGGCCGGCCGCGCGCAGCATCCCGCTGATTCTGGCGCTGTGCGCCTGCGCGTTCGCTACCTTTATCGAAATGGGCAAGCTGCCGTTCGATTTAGCGGAAGCAGAACAGGAACTGCAGGAAGGGCCGCTTTCCGAATACAGCGGCAGCGGCTTTGCGGTGCTGAAGTGGGGCATCAGTCTGAAACAGCTGGTGGTGCTGCAGATGTTCGTCGGCGTGTTTATCCCATGGGGACAGATGACCAGCTTTAGCGCGGGAGGTCTGCTGCTGGCGCTGGTGGTCGCCGTCGTCAAGCTGGTGCTCGGGGTGCTGATTATCGCGCTATTCGAAAACAGCATGGCGCGCCTGCGCTTTTGTGCCACCTCCCGCGTCACCTGGGCCGGGTTTGGTTTCGCCTTTTTAGCTTTCGTCTCCTTGCTGGTGGCGTGATTAAGAGAATTTGAGCATGTCTGAAGAAAAAATCGGTCAACACTATCTTGCGGCGCTGCACCAGGCCTTTCCTGGCGTGGTGCTGGATGAAGCCTGGCAGACCAAAGATCAGCTTACCGTCACCGTGAAGGTTAACTACCTGCCGGAAGTGGTCGAGTTCCTGTACTACAAGCAGGGCGGCTGGCTGTCGGTGCTGTTCGGCAATGACGAACGTAAGCTGAACGGCCACTACGCGGTTTACTACGTGCTGTCGATGGAGCAGGGGACGAAATGCTGGATCACCGTGCGCGTGGAAGTCGACGCCAACAAGCCGGAATATCCGTCGGTGACCCCGCGCGTGCCGGCGGCGGTATGGGGCGAGCGTGAAGTCCGCGATATGTACGGCCTGGTGCCGGTCGGCCTGCCGGATGAGCGTCGTCTGGTACTGCCGGATGACTGGCCGGATGAACTTTATCCGCTACGTAAAGACAGCATGGACTATCGTCAGCGTCCGGCGCCGACCACCGATGCGGAAACCTACGAGTTCATCAACGAACTGGGCAGTAAGAAAAACAACGTGGTGCCGATCGGCCCGCTGCACGTGACTTCCGATGAGCCGGGTCACTTCCGTCTGTTCGTTGACGGCGAGAATATTATCGACGCCGACTACCGTCTGTTCTACGTTCATCGCGGGATGGAAAAACTGGCGGAAACCCGGATGGGCTACAACGAGGTCACGTTCTTGTCGGATCGCGTATGCGGCATTTGCGGTTTTGCCCACAGCACCGCCTACACCACGTCGGTGGAGAACGCGATGGGCATTGTGGTGCCGGAGCGGGCGCAGATGATTCGCGCCATTCTGCTGGAAGTGGAACGTCTGCACTCGCACCTGCTGAATCTTGGTCTGGCCTGTCACTTCACCGGTTTTGATTCCGGCTTTATGCAATTCTTCCGCGTCCGTGAAACCTCAATGAAGATGGCGGAGATCCTGACCGGCGCGCGCAAAACCTATGGCCTGAACCTGATCGGCGGGATTCGTCGCGATCTGCTGAAAGAGGACATGATCCAGACCCGTCAGCTGGCGCAGCAAATGCGCCGCGATGTGCAGGAACTGGTGGATATGCTGCTCAGCACGCCGAACATGGAACAGCGTACCGTCGGCATTGGCCGCCTGGATCCTGAAATCGCCCGCGACTTCAGTAACGTCGGCCCAATGGTCCGCGCCAGCGGTCACGCCCGTGATACTCGCGCCGACCACCCGTTTGTCGGTTACGGCCTGCTGTCGATGGAAGTTCACAGCGAACAGGGCTGCGACGTGATTTCACGCCTCAAGGTGCGTATTAACGAAGTCTATACCGCGCTGAATATGATTGATTTCGGCCTCGATAATCTGCCGGGCGGTCCGCTGATGGTGGACGGCTTCACCTATATTCCACACCGCTTTGCGCTGGGCTTCTCGGAAGCGCCGCGCGGCGACGATATCCACTGGAGCATGACCGGCGACAACCAAAAACTCTACCGCTGGCGCTGCCGCGCGGCGACCTACGCCAACTGGCCGACCCTGCGCTATATGCTGCGCGGCAACACTGTCTCCGACGCGCCGCTGATTATCGGCAGCCTCGACCCGTGCTACTCCTGTACCGACCGCATGACGGTGGTCGATGTGCGCAAGAAGAAGAGCAAAGTGGTGCCGTACAAAGAGCTGGAGCGCTACAGCATCGAGCGTAAAAACTCGCCGCTGAAATAAGGAATCGCCATGTTTACCTTTATCAAAAAAGTCATCAAAACCGGCACCGCGACGCACTCTTATCCGCTGGAACCGATGCCGGTGGATAAAAACTTCCGCGGCAAACCGGAGCACAATCCGCAGCAGTGCATCGGCTGCGCGGCCTGCGTTAACGCCTGCCCGTCGAACGCCCTGACGGTAGAGACCGATCTTGCCCAGAACCAGCTGGCGTGGCAGTTCAATCTCGGGCGCTGCATTTTCTGCGGCCGCTGTGAAGAAGTCTGCCCGACGGCGGCGATTAAGCTGTCGCAGGAGTATGAGCTGGCGGTGTGGAAAAAAGAGGATTTCCTCCAGCAGTCGCGCTTCGCCATCTGCCACTGCCGGGTCTGCGAACGGCCTTTCGCGGTGCAAAAAGAGATCGACTACGCCATTGCGCTGCTTAAGCACAACGGCGATACCCGCGCCGAGCTGCACCGTGAAAGCTTTGAGACCTGCCCGGAATGTAAGCGCCAGAAATGCCTGGTGCCGTCCGATCGTATTGAACTGACTCGCCATATGAGGGAGGCCAGCTGATGAGCAATTTATTAGGCCCGCGTGACGATAACGGCATTCCGCTGCCGATGACGGTGGATGAATCCATCGCCAGCATGAAGGCCTCGCTGCTGAAAAAAATTAAACGTTCCGCCTACGTTTACCGCGTCGACTGTGGTGGCTGTAACGGCTGTGAAATCGAAATTTTCGCCACCCTTTCGCCGTTGTTCGATGCCGAACGCTTCGGGATCAAAGTGGTGCCGTCGCCGCGCCACGCCGATATTCTGCTGTTTACCGGCGCGGTGACCCGCGCGATGCGCTCGCCGGCGCTGCGCGCCTGGCAATCGGCGCCGGATCCAAAAATCTGCATCTCTTACGGCGCCTGCGGCAACAGCGGCGGCATCTTCCACGACCTGTACTGCGTATGGGGCGGCACCGATAAAATCGTGCCGGTCGATGTCTATATTCCGGGCTGCCCGCCAACGCCTGCCGCCACGTTGTATGGTTTCGCGATGGCGCTTGGCCTGCTGGAACAGAAAATCCACGCCCGCCAGCCGGGCGAGCTTGATGAACAGCCCGCCGACCTGCTGCATCCCAACATGGTACAACCGCTGCGGGTGCGCATCGATCGCGAAGCGCGGCGCCTGGCAGGTTATCGCTATGGCCGGCAGATCGCCGATGATTACATGCGTTTACTGGGGCAGGGCGATAATCAGGTGCTGAGCTGGCTGGAAGCCGAGAAAGATCCGCGGCTGACCGAAATCGTCACCCACCTTAATCAGGTGGTCGAGGGGGCGCGTATCCGATGAGCGAGACGGTGGTGTTCAGTCAGCTGAGCCGTAAATTTATTGATGAGAACGACGCGACGCCGGATCAGGCGCAGCAGGTGGTCTATTACAGCCTGGCGATTGGCCACCACCTTGGCGTCATCGACTGCCTGGAAGCGGCGCTGAGCTGTCCGTGGGACGAGTACCTGGCGTGGATCGGTACGCTCGAGGCGGGCAGCATCGCGCGGCGCAAAATGGAAGGCGTGCCGAAGTACGGCGAAATCGTCATCGACAGCAACCACGTGTCGCTGCTCGCGAATGCCTTTGATAAAGCGCAGTCCGCGCAGACCCCGCAGCAGCAGGCATGGAGCAAAACCCTGCTCAGCATGCTGCACGATATTCATCAGGAAAGCGCCATCTATCTGATGGTGAGGAGACTACGTGACTGACGTTTTACTCTGTGTCGGCAACAGTATGATGGGCGATGATGGCGCAGGCCCGCTGTTGGCGGAGATGTGCGCGGCTAACCCGGTAGGCGAGTGGGTGGTGATTGATGGCGGCAGCGCGCCGGAAAACGATATCGTGGCGATCCGTGAACTGCGCCCCGAGCGGCTGTTGATTGTCGATGCGACCGATATGGGGCTCAATCCCGGCGACATCCGCATCGTCGACCCGGACGATATCGCCGAGATGTTTATGATGACCACCCACAATATGCCGCTGAACTATCTTATCGATCAGTTAAAAGAGGATATTGGCGAGGTCGTTTTTGTTGGCATTCAGCCGGATATCGTTGGCTTTTATTACCCGATGACCCAGCCGATTAAAGACGCGGTCGCGGTGGTATATGCCAGGCTTGCTGATTGGCAGGGGCAGGGCGGTTTTGCCGCGCTGGAAGCGGCCGAGGAGCAGGAATTCCCCGGCGTGCGCTAATGCTTCGCCGGGCTATAAATGGCTCGGGCCGTAGGTCGGGTAAGGCGCTAGCCGCCACCCGACAAAATAACGGCACGGCCGGGATGTTCCCTGCTTGCGCTGCGCTTAGCAGGGCTACGGCTCCTGTGCTTACCGGGGCTGCAGGCCACCCGGCATAACAGACTACTCCAGATCCGCCCCGTTGCTCGCAATCACCTTCTTATACCACCAGAACGATTTCTTCCGTTTGCGCGCTAGCGTGCCGTTGCCGGCATCGTCGCGATCGACATAGACAAAACCGTAGCGCTTGCTCATCTCGCCGGTTGATGCCGAAACCAAATCGATGCATCCCCAACTGGTATAGCCGATGACCGGAATGCCGTCATCGATGGCGTCGCGCATCGCGTTGATGTGTTCACGTAAATAGCTAATGCGGTAGTCGTCGTTGATCTCGCCGTTAGCGTCGATTTCATCGCGCGCGCCGAGCCCGTTTTCCACTAAAAACAGCGGTTTCTGATAGCGGTCATACATCATGTTCATGGTGATGCGCAGGCCCAGCGGGTCAATGCCCCAGCCCCATTCGCTGGCCTGAATATGCGGGTTCTTCAGCGATTTAACGATATTAGCGGCATTGGTATTGCTGGCGTTCATCTCCGCTGAAGCGCAGCGCGAGGCGTAATAGCTAAAGGAGACGAAATCGACGGTGTTTTTGAGGAGCTCGTCATCACCCGGCCATTTCTCAATGGTGACTCCTTTTTCACGGAATACCCGCGCGGCCCATACCGGGTAAGCGCCGCGCGCCTGCACGTCGATAAAGAACAGGTTTTCACGGTCTTTTTCCAGCGCCATCCACACATCTTCCGGCTTGCAGGAATACGGGTAGAAATTACCGCCCGCCAGCATGCAGCCGACCTGATTTTGCGGGTTCACCTCGTGGGCGATTTTGGTCGCCAGGGCGCTGGCGACCAGTTCGTGATGCGCGGCCTGATACTTCACCTGATCCTGATTCTCTCCCTCTTCAAACACCAGACCGGCGCCGGAATAGGGACTATGCAACATGATGTTGATTTCATTGAAGGTCAGCCAGTACTTCACCAGCCCGTCAAAGGCTTCAAAGCAGGTGCGCGCGTAGTGGCTGAAGAAATCGACCATCTTCCGGTTACGCCATGAGCCATATTCCGTCACCAGATACATCGGGACATCAAAGTGGCACAGGGTGACCAGCGGTTCGATCCCGTACTTTCTGCACTCTTCAAACATCGCACGATAGAAGGCGATACCTTCCGGGTTTGGCTGTTGTTCATCGCCGCGCGGGAACAGTCGGCTCCAGGCGATAGAGGTGCGGAAGACGCTAAATCCCATCTCCGCCATCAGGGCGATATCCTCTTTATAGCGATGGTAAAAATCGATCGCCACGTGGCTTGGGTAGAATTCATCTTCGCGAAGCGTAAAGCGCTTCTCCTGGCCCAGCTTCACCGCCAGGCGATGGGCGCCGTGCGGAATAGTATCAACGGTCGTCAGCCCTTTGCCGCCTTCAAGATAAGCGCCTTCAGACTGGTTGGCGGCCAGAGCGCCGCCCCATAAAAATCCGTGTGGAAAACTCGACATGCGTTACCTCGCGTTCAAAAAAGTGTTCAGGCGTGAGTGGCCGCGCCCTGGCGTTGTCTGGCGTCAGCGGCGGCATTTTCTACCGGGATATCTTCAAAACCGAGCAGCAGCGTCAGCACAAAGGAGAGCACCACCGACAGCGCCATCACGCCAAAGACCCAAACGATAGTCATCGGATTGGCCGGATCGAAAAACTGCACGCTGGTGAATAGCCCCGGCGCCGCCATCGAATGGCTGGCCAGCCCGGCAATGCCCGCCACCGCGCCGCAAATAAAGCCGCTGATTAAGCTGGCGACCAGCGGGCGCTTCAGGCGCACCGCCACCCCATACAGCGCCGGTTCGGAAATCCCGGCCAGGATAGCCGAAGCCGCCGCGGCTAACGCGGTTTGACGCAGTTCCGGGTTTTTGGTTTTCCATGCCACCGCCAGCGACGATCCGCCGAGCGACAGGTTGGCGCCGATTTCCGACGGCATGACCATGCCTTCTTTACCGGTTTCGGCGATGGTCTGAATGATGGTCGGCGTAAAGACCCGGTGCATCCCGGTCATCACCAGCAGCGGCCATAATGCGCCCATAATCGCCACCGACAGCCAGCCGAGGTAGCTATGAACCGTATACACCAGCGCGGAAATGGCGCTGCCGATCCAGATGCCAAGTGGGCCAATCAGCAGGATCGCCAGCGGCGCGGCAATCAGGACGATCAGCATCGGTTTAAGGAAGTTTTTTGTTACCGCCGGGGTAATGCGATCGACCCAACGCTCGATGTAAGAGAGACACCAGGTCATCACCAGCGCCGGGATTACCGTGTAGGTGTATTTCACCGCGGTGACCGGAATAAAGGCGAATTCTACGTGCTCGCCCTGGGCGGCCTTAGCCATTAATTCGATAAAACCCGGATGTACCAGAACCCCGGCAATCGCGATGGCCAGTGACATATTGGTTTTGAACTTTACCGCCGCAGACGCCGCGACCATCAGCGGCAGGAAGAAAAACGCGCCGTCGCCGATAAGCGTCAGGATGGTTAACGTCGACGAACCTTTTGGCAGCGCGCCGCTCATCTCAAGGATCATCGCCAACAGTTTAACCATCGATCCGCCGATAATCGCCGGGATCAGCGGCGACATGGTGCCGATCAGCGCATCAAGGATCCCGGCGCCGATGCGTTTTAAGGTCAGCGGTGGTTTACCCTGAGGCTCAGCCGGGCGCAGTTCGCCGGGTAGCAGGTTAAGCACTTCGCGATAGGCTTGGGAAACGGTATTGCCGATGATCACCTGACACTGGTTATCGCTACGCACTACGCCGAGCACGCCCTGCAGCGCTTTGAGCGCCGGGGCGTCAACGCGTTGGTTATCTTTCACCACGAAACGCAGGCGAGTCATGCAGTGGGTCACGGCGGCGACGTTGTCCGCGCCGCCTATCGCATTCAGGATCTGGTTCGCCAGGGCTGCATAATTTTTAGACATCGGATTTTATCCTGTTTTATCAATAGGGTACTGATTACACGCCAGCGCCTGCGGCGGCCACGCGTATCGTATGCATAGGAAACCGGTTCCACAAAATCATGATGAGTTTCATTAAGGCATACAAGATCTAAAAAATTAGCTTTTCAAATTTGTGATTTTGATCGCTTTATAGCCAACGGGAAGCGGCGCCCGCGCGATGCAGACAGCTGAAAAACGCTGAAACGTGCAGTACACTGCTGGCAACTTAAGTCACAGGAAGAACCACATGGCAACGATGCTGGAAGTCGCAAAGCGCGCGGGCGTATCGAAGGCGACCGTATCGCGGGTGCTGTCGGGCAACGGCTATGTCAGCCAGCAGACTAAAGATCGCGTGTTTCAGGCGATTGCCGAAAGCGGCTACCGGCCTAATTTGCTGGCGCGTAATCTGGCGACCAAAAAGAGCCAGACCATCGGGTTGGTGGTCACCAACACCCTTTATCACGGCGTCTATTTCAGCGAATTACTGTTTCACGTGGCGCGATTGACGGAAGATCAGGGGCGGCAGCTGATCCTTGCCGACGGCAAACACAGCGCGCAAGAGGAGCGCGAGGCGATTCAATATCTGCTCGACCTGCGCTGCGACGCGATCATCATCTATCCGCGTTTTCTCAGCGTCGATGAGATGGATGAGATCATCGACAACCATGAGCAGCCGATCATGGTGCTGAACCGTCGTCTGCGCCGTCACGCCAGCCACTGTGTCTGGTCCGATCAAAAAGCCTCGGCGCAGATGGCGGTGGAAAAGCTGATCGCTAACGGCCATCGCGATATTGCCTTTATTACCGGCTCGCTGGACTCACCGACCGGGATTGAGCGCCTTTCCGGCTATAAAGACGCGCTGGCCCGCCACGGTATTCCCCTACGTGATGCGTTAATCGTTGAAGGGCGCTGGACGCCGGAAAGCGGCGCCGCCGGGGTGGCAACGCTCGTCCAGCGCGGCGTTAGCTATAGCGCGCTGGTGGCGAGCAACGACGACATGGCGATCGGCGCCATTAAGCAACTGCATCAGCAGGGCATCGCGGTACCGCAGCAGGTGTCGGTGATTGGTTTCGATGATATCGCGCTGGCGCCGTATATGATTCCCTCGCTCTCCAGCGTCAAAATACCGGTCACCGCAATGATGAAAGAGAGTATCAATCGCCTGATCTTCATGCTCGATGGCGGCGAGTTTGCCTACCAGCAAACGTTCCCCGGCGAGCTTATCGAACGCGACTCGTTGGCCCGCGGCCCGCACGCCTGACGTCGTCATCTGTCATCGTCAGTTGTGACGATGACAGAATTTCCTGATTTAATTTTCTTAAATTTCAATGAAATAAAAGTTGGAACGTATTATGCATAATCCGGCGCGTAAACTTATTTCCGCTGGAGAAATGGATGAACCGTTTCATTATTGCCGATGCGAGCAAATGCATCGGCTGCCGCACCTGTGAAGTGGCCTGCGTGGTCTCTCATCAGGAAAACCAGGACTGCGCCGCGCTGACGCCGCAGTCGTTCCTGCCGCGTATTCACGTGATCAAAGGCGTCAATGTGTCGACGGCGACGGCCTGTCGTCAGTGTGAAGACGCGCCGTGCGCCAACGTCTGTCCGAACGGCGCCATCAGCCGCGATAAAGGTTTTGTCCACGTGATGCAGGAGCGCTGCATTGGCTGTAAAACCTGCGTCGTCGCCTGCCCGTATGGGGCGATGGAAGTGGTGGTGCGCCCGGTTATCCGCCATAGCGGCGCCGGCCTGAACGTGATGGCGGAAAAAGCCGAGGCCAACAAGTGCGACCTGTGCCACCACCGCGATAGCGGCCCGGCGTGCATGGAAGCCTGCCCGACGCACGCGCTGGTCTGCGTCGACCGTAACAAGCTTGAGCAAATGAACGTCGAAAAACGTCGCCGCACGGCGCTGGCCTGGTAACGCGACGCATGAACGGGGCGCAAATCCGCATTCGCGGCAAGGTTCAGGGGGTGGGCTTCCGCCCCTTTGTCTGGCAACTGGCGCAGCAGCTGGCGCGTTGCGGCGATGTCTGCAACGACGGCGACGGCGTGTTGGTCCGGCTGGCCGGCGGCGACGATGGTTTTACCGCCGCGCTGGCCCGCCGTTGTCCGCCGCTGGCGCGGATCGACAGCACCGACTGCGCTCCGTTTTGCTGGGATCTTGCGCCGACAGATTTCACCATTCGCCAGAGCGGCGCCGGCAGCATGCGTACGCAGATAGTTCCCGATGCGGCGACCTGTCCGGCGTGCCTGGCGGAAATGAACAACCCGCAGGAGCGTCGTTACCGCTATCCCTTTATCAACTGCACCCACTGCGGGCCGCGCTTCACCATTATTCGCGCCATGCCTTACGATCGCCCCTTTACGGCGATGGCGCCGTTCCCGCTGTGTCCGCGCTGCAATGCCGAGTACCGGGAACCTGCCGATCGCCGTTTTCATGCCCAACCGGTGGCCTGCGCCGATTGCGGGCCGCAGCTGGAATGGCGCGCAGGTGCGGTGACCCTATTTGGCGAAGCCGCGCTACAGGCGGCGATCGCGCGGCTGGCGGCGGGCGACATCGTGGCGATAAAAGGCATTGGCGGTTTTCATCTCGCCTGCGATGCCGCTAACGGTCGCGCGGTAGCGGCACTACGCGCGCGTAAACGCCGCCCGGCCAAACCGCTGGCGGTGATGCTGCCGACGACGACGCCATTACCCGCGGCGGCGGCGGCGCTGATGCGCTCGCCCGCCGCGCCAATCGTATTGCTGGATAAAGCGCAGGTCTCCGGCCTGTGTGCCGAAATTGCGCCAGGGCTTGCGGAAGTAGGGGGGATGCTGCCGTCTAATCCGCTGCAGCATTTACTTCTGCAGGCGCTGGCGCGCCCGATAGTAATGACCTCCGGCAACCTTAGCGGGCGTCCGCCGGCGTTGAGTAACGCGCAGGCGCTGGCCGATTTAGCCGATATTGCCGACGGTTTTTTGCTGCATAACCGCGATATCGTCCAGCGCATGGACGATTCGCTGGTGCGTCAGAGCGGCCAAATGCTGCGCCGCGCCCGCGGCTACGTGCCGGATGCGCTGCCGCTGCCGCCAGGTCTGGACAATATTCCGCCGCTGCTGGCGCTGGGGGCGGATATGAAAAATACCTTCTGCCTGGCGCGCGGCGATGAGGCGGTGCTCAGTCAGCATTTTGGCGACCTCGGTGATGAAGGCGTGGAGCAACAGTGGCGCAGCGCGCTGCAGCTGATGCAGAGCATTTATGCGTTTGTGCCGCAGCGGGTGGCGGTAGATGCTCATCCCGCTTACCGTTCGACGCAGTGGGCATCGTCAATGCCGCTACCGGTTGAGCCCGTGTTGCATCATCATGCTCACGCGGCGGCCTGCCTCGCGGAACACCGCTGGCCGCTCGACGGCGGCGATGTGATTGCCCTGACTCTTGATGGCATTGGCATGGGAGAAAACGGCGCGCTGTGGGGCGGCGAATGCCTGCGGGTTAACTATCGCGAATGCGAACATCTTGGCGGGCTTCCGGCCGTCGCGCTGCCAGGCGGCGATCTGGCTGCACGCCAGCCGTGGCGAAATTTACTGGCCCAGTGCCTGGCATTTGTACCCGACTGGCAGTCATTCCCGCAAACTGCCGTGCTGGGGCAGTACAACTGGCCGCTGCTCGCGCAGGCCATCGCACGCGGGATTAATTCGCCGCGCGCCTCTTCCTGCGGACGGCTTTTTGATGCCGTCGCCTGTGCGCTGGGCTGCGCGCCGCAAAGCCTGAGCTATGAAGGCGAAGCGGCCTGTCGGCTGGAGGCGCTGGCCGCCAGCTGCCCGGGCGTTAGCCATCCGGTCACGCTGCCGCGGCGCGGCGGCGAGCTGGATTTAGCGACCTTCTGGCGGCAGTGGCTGAGCTGGCAGGCGACGCCGGCGCAGAAAGCCTGGGCCTTCCATGATGCGCTGGCCTGCGGGCTGGCGGCGCTGGCGCGCGACTGCGCCGCTTCCCGCGGGATCGCGACGATCGTTTGTAGCGGTGGCGTACTGCATAATCAGCTGCTCGCCGTCCGCCTCAGCGATTACCTTTCTGATTTTACTTTGCTTTTGCCGCAGCAGCTTCCTGCTGGCGATGGCGCGATCGCCTACGGTCAGGCGGTGGTGGCCGCCGCCCGCTGGCAGTCTCAAAGGATTTAAGATGATAACGATGATTTTACGCCAACAGCCGCGTGCGGCGGCGCTGGTTCTGGGACTTATCGCCGCGAACGCGCTGGCCTGGCTATGGGCGTTTCAAGCGTTTGGCGACAGCGGGGCATTGATGGCCGCCAGTCTGCTGGCCTGGGGTTACGGCCTGCGCCATGCGGTCGACGCCGACCATATTGCGGCGATTGATAGCGTCACCCGCAAGATGATGCAGCAGGGGCGGCGGCCGTTTGGCGTCGGGGCGTGGTTTTCGCTAGGGCATTCGTCGATCGTGGTGCTGGCGTCGGCGGCGATTGCCGCGACGGCCACCGCCTTCAGCCAGCAGATGAGCTGGCTACACGATACCGGCAGCGTGATTGGCACCGCGGTGTCGGCGCTATTTTTGCTGGCGATGGCGCTGGTCAATCTGGTGATTTTACGCAGCGTGTGGCGCAGTTTCCAGGCGTGGAAGCGCGGCGAGAAGGTCAGCGATGAGATAGCCAGCGGCGGCGGCATGATGAGCTGGCTGTTCGGGAAAACTTTCCGGTTGATAAGCCATAGCTGGCAAATGTATCTGGTCGGCTTTTTATTTGGTCTCGGTTTTGATACCGCCACCGAAATCGGCGTGCTGGGTATTTCCGCCGCCGGCGCGTCGAGCGGCATTTCTATCTGGTCGATTATGGTTTTCCCAGCGCTATTCGCCAGCGGCATGGCGCTGGTTGATACCCTTGATAACGTGCTGATGGTCGGCGCTTACGGCTGGGCGTTCAGCAAGCCGCAGCGCAAGCTCTATTACAATATGACTATTACCGGTACCTCGGTGGTGGTGGCGCTGTTTATCGGCGGCCTGGAAGCGCTGGGGCTGTTAATGGATAAGTTCGCGCTCAGCGGCGGGATGTGGCGCTGGGTAGGGGCGTTAAATGATAACCTCGGCGACGCCGGGTTTGTGGTGGTGGGGCTGTTCGTCGCCTGCTGGGCGTTGTCGGTGCTGAATTATCGCTGGCGCGGCTACGATAATCTGGCGCGCTAAGCGGGATATTTTCCCGGCTAGCGCTGCGCTTAGCCGGGAAAACCATCAACTTACCAGTTGCTTGAGTAGCGCAAAGGCTTCCTTCATTTTATCTTCACTTACCACAAAAGCGCGTAGCTGGTTCTCGGCATCCACGCCTTTTGCCACCAGCCCCTCTTTAGCAGCCACAATGTTCCACGTCAGATCGTCGCGACGGGTATCGCCGGCCAGATGCAGCGGCAGGTCCGGGGTTTTCACTTTTACCAGCATCGGCGGCAATTTGAGCTCGCCCGTCTGCGCCAGCAGGTTCTTACTCAGACACATCGCGCTCAGTAAAATCGGCTGCAGGAACGGCAGCACCATGCCGTTGATTTCCGCGCAGTCGCCGAGGGCGTAAATTGCCGGATGGCTGGTTTGCAGCTGGCTATTGACCACCACGCCGCGGTTGATCTGCAGGCCGGCGTGACGCGCCAGCGACGTTTCCGGGCGCAGACCGGCGGCGGCCACCACCGCATCCACGACGATCGCCCGCTGGCGGTCAAGGCTGACGCGAATGCCATCGGCGGTTTGCTCCAGCCCTTCGAGCTGGGTTTTCAGCATCAGGTGCACGCCCATATCGGTGAGGCGATGCTGCAGGCGGCTGCTGGCCTCCGGCGGCATCAGCGCCGATAGCACGCTGGCGGAGTTATCGACCACCGTCACCGCTTTGCCGGCGCGGCAGAAATCCATCGCCAGTTCGCAGCCAATCAGGCCGCCGCCGACGATCAGCACGCGCTTCGCATCGTGCAGCTGGCTTTGCGCCGCGCCGTATTCACGCTGGCTATTGAGGGTCAGCATCAGCTCACGCCCCGGCACCGGCGGGATAAACGGCGTCGCGCCGGTGGCCAGCACCAGTTTGTCGTAGCGCCACTGGTTATCCAGGCTTTTCACTAACTGGTTTTCGGCGTCGATATCGCTCACCCAGGTGTGCGGGAACAGGCGCAGATTGTACTGCTCGGCGAACTCGCCTGCGCTTTGCAGGGTCAGATCGTCGGCGTTCTGTCTGCGACTGATGACATGGCTGAGATCCGGCTTGTTGTACTCATCCATGCTATCGGCGGCGATGAGGGTCAGCTGGATCTGCGCATCCTGTTTACGAATATTTTTCACCAGCTGTCGGGCCGCGAAGCCCGAGCCGATGATGACGATGCCATCACTCATTTTGCCTCCGTCGCCAGTACGTCAAAGACATCTTTGCCAAGAGAACACTCAGGGCAGAGGAAATTGTCCGGTACTTCACTCCACGGCGTACCCGGCTGCACGTCCTGATTAGGTTCGCCTTTCGCCGGGTCATAGACCCACTGGCACACGCTGCACTGCATCATGGGGCCGAGATCCGTGGCTGTGGCGGAGGCACAGGCGCAGTCCTGTTGTTCCGGCGTTGCCGCTGTTTCAGCAACCGGCAGCGGAGAGAGGGCCCACTGGCGGGCGATTTCGCGACCATGTTCGCGGCACAGTTCCAGCGCGTCGATATCCGGGCGCCATTTGGCTTTCAGGCTCAGGGACATTTCAAACCCGGCATCCTGCAGGCGGGTGGACAGACGGTCTACCGCGCCGCCGCTCCAGCCGTGAGAGCCAAACGCGCTGGCGTGCTTATTACGGAAACGCAGCCCGGTCATCTCTTCCACCAGGCCGGCGATTTTCGGCATCATCACGTTGTTCATCGTGGAGGTACCGACCAGCACGCCTTTAGAACGGAAGACATTGGTGAGAATTTCGTTTTTGTCGCTGCGGGCGACGTTAAAGATTTTTACCGCCACGCGCGGGTCGACGTCGGTGATCCCCTGGGCAATGGCATCCGCCATCATGCGGGTGTTATTGGACATGGTGTCATAGAAGAGGGTGATGCGGTCTTCCTGGTAATCCGCCGCCCATTCGAGATATTTCTCAACGATTTGCGTTGGGTTGTCGCGCCATACCACGCCGTGGGAGGTGGCAATCATATCCACCGGCAGGTTGAAGCCGAGGATCTCGGTAATTTTCGGCGTCACCAGACGGCTAAACGGCGTCAGGATGTTGGCGTAGTAGCGCTGGCACTGTTCGTACAGTTCAATTTGATCAACTTCATCGTTAAACAGGTGTTCGTCGCAGTAGTGCTGGCCGAAGGCGTCGTTGCTGAACAGCACCGCGTCGCCGGTCATGTAGGTCATCATGCTGTCAGGCCAGTGCAGCATTGGCGTTTCAACGAAGATCAACTGTTTGCCATTCCCGATATCCAGGCTGTCGCCGGTTTTTACCACGTGGAAGTTCCACTCCGGATGGTGATGATGGCCGTTAATGGAATCGATGGCATTGGCGGTGCAGTAAATTGGCGTATCCGGGATCTGCATCATCAGCTCGGTCAGCGCGCCGGCGTGATCCTCTTCGGCGTGGTTAATGACGATGTAGTCGAGGTCGGCGAGGTCGATTTCGCTAC
>CABUCP010000002.1 GCA_902490055.1 uncultured Klebsiella sp.
GCGACATGCCCTGCATATCGCTGAAGGTTTTATACGATGCCTGTAGCGCCGCCTGCTGCATAAAATAAGAAGAGATAGATTCCGCCAGATCGGCATCGGTCAGGGCGCTCATCTGCAGCTGGTTGGTCATATCGCGCTCTTTGCCGATGCTATCCAGTTGATCCATCTCCTGCAGCTGGTTACCCAGCTCGGCGCGTACGCTCAGCACCTTGTTATAGGAGTTATCAAGGCCGCGGTTAGCCTTCGCCAGCGCATCGTTCACCTGCTGTTTGGTGGCGTCATCGGCCCCCTGCAGCGGCGTTTTTAACGCCTCCAGCGCGATATCGATGCTGGCGAATACATCAGCGACCGGCTGGCTGCCATCCGGCTCCGGCTTGGGATTGCTGGTCAGCGCCATAAACACCGCATTACCGGTATGGCCGATGGTCATCGTACGGTTGGCATCCACCTTCTGCTCTACCGTTTTATTACCGCCCTGGTAGCTAATGACGCCATTAGTATCGACAAACGGCGGCTTGTCATTCTCATAGCCACCGAACAGGTAGCGCCCGTTGCCATCGGTACTGTTGGCCTGGTTCAGCAACTGATCTTTGAGCCCCTGCAGCTGGGTCGCGAGAGAATCGCGGTCGTTGTCGCTCTCAGTGCCGCCGGCGTTAACGATCAGCGCTTTGATATCGGAAATGGTCGAGGTAGCCCCGGAGAGCACGGTTTCTTCCATTGATACGCTCTGGCGGGCGAAAGTGCGGGCCAGCGTATACTGATTATTCTCGGCCTGCGATTGCGACAGCATCACCGCCCGCGATGCCGCCAGCGGATCGTCGGATGGATTAATCACCTTCTTGCCGCTGGAAAGCTGCTCGGCGGCTTTCATAAACAGCGACTGATTGCCGGTGATGCCGCCCATGTTCTGTTGGTACATCATGCTGGTGCTCATGCGCATGCTGTCAGTTCCTTAATACTATCAACGAATATTCAGCAGCGCGTCGAACAGCGAGCTGGCGGTCTGGATCACCTGGGCGTTAGCCATGTAGTACTGCTGGAAACGCAGTAGTTCGCCATACTCTTCGTCGAGGTTAACCCCGGAGAGCGACTGCTGCTGGCGGGCCAGTTGGGTGACGATATTGGACTGCGATTCGCTGCTTACCTTGGCGGCGGCGGTCTGGTTGCCGACGCCGCTGACGATCCCGGCGTAGGCGCCGCTCAGCGTCGCTTTGCCATCCACCAGATTTTTGGTCTGCAAGTCGAGCAGCTTTTTGGCGTTATCGTTATCGCCACGGCCGCTATCCTCTTTCCCGGCGGCGGCGATTTTCGCGGAATCGGTAATCGCCACTTTCAGGTTGCCCGCCACGTCACTGACCGGTTTCACCGTGAAGCTGTCTTTCTTCTGCGCGTCGCCGTTGATGCTCACTTCGAGGCCATCAAAGCTCAGCGTCGGGTTACCCTCTGCATCTTTACCGGCGGTAGCGTTGACTTTGACGTTGTCCGGCAGACGGCTGACCTGCCAGTTGGCGCCGTCATACTCTACGCGGTAATCGTTGGCTTTCACCTTGCTGGTGTCGGTATAGCTGACCGACAGCGAGGCATCGCCGGTATTGCGCGTGTTATCAACCACCCGCGCGCCGCTGAAGCTGAAGAAATCGCCGCCCTTCTCGCCGTCGAGATCAAAACCTTCGCGATGCTGTTGGTTAAAGCTATCAGCCATTGCCAGCGCTAGTTGTCCCAGTTGATTACGCACGCCGTCCAGGGTTTCGCTACGAAAACGCAGCACGCCGCTCAGGCTGCCGCTGGTAATCTGCCCTTCCGGCACTTCGCTGGCGCCGCTGCCGCGGTTATAGCCAAGAGTCAGGCGCGACGGATCGCTGCTGGAAGGCATCGCTTCCACCTGGTAGCTGTTGTTGCCCTGCACGAGGGTTAAGCCGTTAGCAAAGGAGACGGTATAAGCATCGCCGTCCTGCTGGGTGACCTGCACACCTACCAGTTGGTTAAGCTCGGTCACCAGCTGATCGCGCTGATCGAGCAGCGCATTCGGTTCACCGCTGGCGCTGCCGCGCAGGCGGGTGATCTCATCGTTAAGGCGGGCAATCTGCTGGCTGTAGCTGTTAATCTGCTGCGCGGTGTCGTTAATCTGCTGATTAACGCCGCTGTCCATGTCGCGCAGATATTTATCGGTATTATTAAACTGGTTGACCAGGCCGTTAGCCTTACCCAGTACCGTCTGTCGCGCGGCGTCGTCGCCGGCGTTGCTCACCAGGTTCTGCAGGTTAGTGAAAAAGTCCTGCATGCTGCCCGACAGGGTATTGGTTTTGCTGGCCAGCAGGTTATCGATCTGCGAAATCTTTTCGTAGTAGGCGTTCTGCGAACCGGCCGCGCTCTGCGCGCCGCGCAGCTGGTTGGTGATGAACTGGTTATATTCGCGATTCACGCTGGTCACGGTCACGCCGTTACCGATAAAGCCGCTCATAGTGGCCAGGCCGCCATTCTGCGCCAGAATCGCCGTCTGCCGGTTATAACCCGCCACGTTGTAGTTAGAGATATTGTTGCTGACGGTACTGAGCGCCACCTGCGCCGCATTCAGTCCGCTCATCGCCGTATTGATTAAGCTATTGGACATCAGGATTCCTTATGCTGCCAAGTCAGTTCGCTCAGCTTGTCCTTGTTATCGGTCGCCGAGGCGAAAACTTGAGTGAATCGGGTGGGAAAATCCCTGGGCCGCCTTTATGCCGGATGGCGCTACGCTTATCCGGCCTACATAATGTGCGATTTGGTAGCCCGGACAAGGCGCAATGCGCCGCCTCCGGGAAAACATATCGCAGCAGAATTAACCGGGAGCGCGAGCCGGGAGAAGGCGCGACCTTCGAACCTAGAACAGATCGTTAATATCCTCGGCATAGGCTTTCACCGCCTGCGCCCCGGCGTGCTTCATCTGCCGAATCACGCTGACCAGCTTGCTGGCGTATTGCGGGTCGGTGGCGTAGCCCGCGCGCTGCAGCGCGTGCGCCGCCTGCTCCGGGCTGTCGGCTTCGGCAACCGAGGCATAGCGCGGATTACTCGTTAGCAGCTTGACGTAATCGGCAATCGCCGCGAAGTACGAGTCGTAGACGCGGAATTTGGCCTTCACCTTCTTCGCCACCCCCTGTTCAAATTCGGTGGTGGTGATCTCAGTGACCGGCCCCTTCCAGCTGCCGCCGGCCTTAATGCCGAACAGGTTGTAGCTCGGCGAGCCGTCGGCGGTCGGGATTTCGCGCTGCCCCCAGCCGGATTCCAGCGCCGCCTGGGCGACTATCAGCTGATGCGGGATCCCGCTCTGTTCGCTAGCGGCGCGCGCCGGCATCGACAGGCGGGCCACGAAGTTGCCATTGTTCAGCGACAGCGGCGCAACCGCAGCCGGCGCTTTCGGCACCGCGCGGCGGATCATCTGCTCCAGCGCCTGATTCGGCAACGTCTGCAGCACCTCGTTATCCAGCGCCATCGGCGACGTTCCCGTCGTCTCGCTGGGCGTGGCGTTGGCGTTGCTCATCTGCTTGACCATCATGTCGGCAAGCCCCAACCCCTTTTGCGACATCTGCTGGGCAATTTGCTGATCGTACATCGAGGTGTAGAGCCGGGTCTGATCGCTGCTCAGTACGCCATTCTGCGGCAGCGCGGCGCGCATGCTTTTCAGCATCATCTGCACGAACATCCCCTCCACCTGCTGCGCCACCTGTTTCAGATTGCCCTGCGGGTCGGCGGCGGCATCACGCTTAAGACCGTTCAGCGCCTGGGCGTCATAGGCGGCGCCCGACATCGCCATCAAATCAACGGCCATTAGATAATTTCCAGTTTGGCGCGCAGACAACCGGCGCTTTCCATCGCCTGCAGAATCGACATCAGGTCGATTGGCGTCGCCCCCAGCGCGTTCAATGCGCGCACCACGTTGTTGAGGTTAGCGCTGGCATTTACCTTCTGTAGCGAACCGCCCTGCTGCTGCATCGAGATCTGGGTATTCGGCGTTACCACCGTCTGGCCGCCGCCAAACGGCGTCGTCGGCTGGCTAACGCTGGTTTGCCTATCGACTACCACCGACAGGTTGCCCTGCGCCACCGCGCACGAATCCAGGATCACTTCTCGGTTCATCACCACCGAGCCGGTACGCGAGTTGATAATCACTTTGGCATCCATCGCGCCAACGTTAACGTTGATATTCTGGATCTCAGCGAGGAAACGCACCTGCGAGCTATTGCCTTGCGGCACCAGTACCTGAATGGTACGCGCATCGAGCGGCGAGGCGGTGCCGCCGCCGCGCTGGCGGTTGATGGCGTCGCTAATCTGCTGCGCGAGGGTAAAATCTTCATCATTGAGCTGCAGATTAAGTACTCCGCCGCTGCCGAAGGTCGTCGGCAGTTCGCGCTCAATCGTCGCACCGTTGCTGATGCGCCCGCCGGCTAGCTGGTTAACCTGAACGCTGCTGCCGCCCGCCGCCGCGCCGGCGCCGCCCACCAGCACGTTGCCCTGGGCCAGCGCGTACACCTGATTATCCACCCCTTTCAGCGGCGTCATCAGTAAAGTACCGCCGCGCAGGCTTTTGGCGTTGCCCATGGATGAAACCACCACGTCGATATTCTGCCCCGCGCGCGAGAACGGCGGCAGTTTGGCCGTGACCATCACCGCAGCGACGTTTTTCAGCTGCATGTTAGTGCCCGGCGGCACGGTAATACCGAGCTGCGATAGCATGTTGCTCAGGCTTTGGGTGGTAAACGGCGTCTGCATGGTCTGGTCGCCGGAGCCGTCAAGCCCTACCACCAGGCCGTAGCCGATTAAGGCGTTATCGCGCACGCCCTGTACCGTTACCAGATCGCGAATACGCTCCGCCGTCGCCGGTACGCTGGCCGCACCGATTAAGAGCGCGATGATGAGTTTTTTAACCATGTGAATCTCTTTTCAGTAACACCGCAAATGGCCCGCTCATTAGTACGGGGAGACGTTGAGGAAGAACCGCTGCAGCCAGCCCATCGTCTGCGCTTCGTTGATATAGCCGTTGCCGACGTACTCGATGCGCGCGTCCGCTACCTGCGTTGAGGTCACCGAGTTGCTACCGCTGATGGTGCGCGGATTGACCACCCCGGAGAAGCGGATAAATTCAGTCCCCTGGTTAATGGCGATCTGTTTTTCCCCCACCACATGCAGGTTACCGTTGCTCAGCACCTGATTGACGGTGACGGTTATAGTGCCGTTAAAGGTGTTATTAGCGTTGGCCCCGCCTTTACCGCCAAAGCTGTTATCGCCGGAGATATCCATATCGGCGCGGGCGTTGCCCAGCAGGCCGTCTAAATAGCGCGGCGCGGTGGCGACGCCAAACTTGCTGGAGCCGTTACGGCTGGCGTTGGCGGAAGAACTCTTACTGGCGCTGACGTTTTCCTGCAGCACAATGGTCAACGTGTCGCCTACGTTACGCGGTCGGCGATCTTCAAACAGCGGCTGGTAGCCGTAGTTCATCGGCTGCGCGGCCTGAAAAATAGAGCCGTTCGGTACCGGCGCGGTCGGCGGCGCGGGCTGCGCCGAGGTCGAGCCATCAACCAACGGTTTATGCGGAATATACGCGCAGCCGCTCAGCGTCAGCATCACCATGCCCGCCAGTAAGCGTTGTCCCTGGCGCGGCAGGGTGGCCATCGAATCTGTGGTTACCACGGGGTATCGCCTTTGTTACACCAAAAAAGCGACGGGCGCGGCAGGCGACACCCGTCATCAAGCATTACAGCTGGGTCAGCTTCTGCAGCATCTGATCCGACGTCGAGACCGCTTTGCTGTTGATCTCGTAGGCGCGCTGGGTCTGGATCATGTTGACCAATTCTTCCGCCACGTTAACGTTAGATGTTTCAACATAGCCTTGATACAGCATGCCGGCGCCGTTCAGGCCCGGCGTGCTCTCGTTCGGCGCGCCGGAGCTTTCAGTCTCCTGGTACAGGTTCTCACCCACGCTTTCGAGCCCGCTGTCGTTAATAAAGGTGGTCAACGTCAGTTGCCCCACCTGCTGAGCAGCGGTCTGGCCCTGCTGGGTAACGCTAACGATGCCATCGCGGGCGATGGTGATGGTCAACGCGTTAGCCGGAATGGTGATCGCCGGCTGCACCTGGAAACCGCTGGCGGTCACCAGTTGGCCGTTCTGGTCAATCTGGAACGAGCCGTCGCGGGTGTAGGCCTGGCTGCCGTCCGGCAGCAGCACCTGGAAGAAGCCCTGGCCTTTAATCGCCACGTCTTTGCTGTTGTTGGTCTGCGACAGGTTGCCCTGGCTATGCAGGCGCTCGGTGGCGACCGGGCGTACGCCGGTACCGATCTGCAGGCCGGAAGGCAACGTCGTCTGTTCGGAGGACTGCGCCCCCGGCTGACGCATGGTCTGATACAACAGGTCTTCGAATACCGCGCGCTGGCGTTTAAAGCCGTTGGTGCTGACGTTAGCCAGGTTGTTGGCGATCACGTCCATATTGGTCTGCTGCGCATCAAGACCGGTTTTCGCAATCCATAAAGAGGGAATCATTGGTTATTTCCTTTGGCCACGGGTGGTCTGCAATTAGCTCACTGAAAGCAGAGAATTCGCCCGCTGTTCGTTCTCATCCACGCTGTGGATGACCTTCATTTGCATTTCAAAGCGACGGGCGTTGGCTATCATGTCGACCATGGTCTCCATCGGCTTGACGTTACTGCCTTCCAGCACGCCGGGCATGACCCGCACCTGCGGGTCATTAGCCAGCTGGTTGCCGCGGCGCTGCTGGGTTTCCGGGGTTAAGCGGAACAGGCCGTCATCGCCGCGCATCACTTCGCGCGCGTCGGCTTTCACCAGCTTCAGGCGGCCAATTTGCGCGATGGTGTTCGGCGGGTCGCCGGGGTTCAGCGCCGAAATCGTGCCGTCGGCGGCAATGGTGACTTCCGCGGACGGCGGCACCTCAATCGGCCCGCCGTCGCCCTGCAGCGGCATCCCCTGTACCGTCAACTGACCGTTAGCCGAAACCTGAATGTTGCCATTGCGGGTATAAGCTTCGCCGCCGCCCGGCAGGCTGAGCGCCAGAAAACCATCCTGCTGCAGCGCCACGTCCAGCGGGCGCGCGGTATAGTTCAGCGCCCCCTGGCTCATATCGGCGCCCGGCGTCGAGGCCGCCACCAGCGTACGGGTGGCCAGGCTCGGCCCGTCGACCGGCACCGCGCGAAGCGCCGCGAGCTGGGCGCGAAAGCCCGGCGTCGACGCGTTGGCGAGGTTGTTGGCGGTAATCGACTGCTGCTCCAGCGTCTGGCGCGCGGCTCCCATCGCGGTATAAATCGCGTGATCCATAGCTCAGTCCCGTTAGCGCAGGCTGACCAGCGTCTGCAGAATAGAATCCTGCGTCTTGATGGTCTGGGCGTTGGACTGATAGTTACGCTGGGCGACAATCATGTTCACCAGCTCCTGGCTCAGATCGACGTTGGACGACTCCAGCGCGCCGCTGGTCAGCTTGCCAAAACCGCCGCCGCCGGAGAGTCCCACGCGCGGCTGGCCGGAAGCGCCGGTCTCCTGCCAGACGTTATCGCCCTGCGACGCCAGCCCTTCCGGGTTGGAGAAGTTGGCCATCACGATCTGCCCCAATACCTGGGTCTGCTGGTTGGAGTAGATACCCACAACGGTGCCGTCATCGTTAATCTGGAAGTTGGTGTATTCGCCGGCGGCATAACCATCCTGCGCCACTTTACTCACCGAATCGCTACCGACGTTCTGCTGCATGCTACCGGCGAAGCTCAGGGTGAAATTCTGCGCCGGGGCGCCGTCTTTGGCGCTCATCGGAATGGTCATGCTGAACTCGCCCGCCTGACCGTCAACGCTGACCAGGTTACCGCTGGTGTTGAACTCCATGGTCCCGGCGCTGACCGCCGCCGCGCTGCCGTCCTGGGTATACACCTGCCATTTGTTGTCGTCGGTTTTAACGAAATAGGCGTTGATGTTGTGGGCATTACCCAGCGAATCGTAGGCGGTGATGGTGTTGACGTAGTTGTAGCTGTCCTGTTTCGCTGGATCGAAGGTCTTGTTCTCCGGCACTTTATGCGTGGACTTCAGGTTGGCGACCATCTCACCGGAAGTCGACGCTTTGGCGTTCATCATCCCTTCCGGAATGCTCAGCGGTACCGGGTTGGCCCCCTGCTGAATAGTCGGCGGCGTGCCGGCGGCCGGATAACCGGTCAGCTGCAGCCCCTGCATGTTGGTCAGGTTGCGGTTTTCATCGAGCTTAAACTGGCCGTTGCGGGTATAGAAAATGCCGCCGTCTTTATCCTGCATGCGGAAGAAGCCGTTGCCGTTGATCGCCACATCCAGCGCCCGGCTGGTGCCGGTGGTGGTACCGCCTTTAAAGTTCTGGGTGATACCGGAAACTTTCACCCCCAGCCCGACCTGCGAGCCGGCAAACATGTCGGCAAATGAGACGCTGCCGGATTTAAAACCCGCTGTCGCGGAGTTAGCGATGTTGTTGCCAATCACGTCGAGATTGGTAGCCGCCGCGTTTAAGCCGCTGACCGCCTGAGAAAAGGCCATGTTACTCTCCAAATATTTAGGGTATCGATAAAATCCAGCGCGGGTTACAGGATCTGCCGCACTTCTTCGAGGCTGGCGTTGCCGGCAAGCCCGAGATCCAGCTTCGCGCCGCTGCTATCGTTAATCACGCCGTTAACCATGCCGAAATGCAGGCTGCGCGCCACCAGTTGCTCGCCGTTGCCTTTGGCATTGATCGCCACTTTGTAGGCGCCGTCCGGGGCGGCGGTACCATCATCCAGCGAGCCATCCCAGGTAAAGGCGTGCACCCCGGCGGTGAGGCCGCCAATTTCAATGGTGCGCACCACCTGGCCGTTGGCGTTGGTGATGGTCGCCGTCACCTGGTCGGCGGCGCGTTCCAGTTCAACGCCAAACGGCGTGGTGCTGACCTGGCCTTCTTTGCTACCGACCAAAATGTTGTTACCTGGCACCATCACGCCGTGACCAATCAGGGCGCTGGCCTGCAGCGACTGATTGCTGTTGATCTGCCCGGAGATCGCGCCAAGGGTGGTATTGAGTTTTTCGATGCCCTGCACGGTGTTGATCTGCGCCAGCTGCGAGGTCAGCTCGTTGTTCTGCATTGGGTTGGTCGGATCCTGATTTTTTAACTGCGCCACCAGTAGCGTCAGGAAGCTGTTGTGCAGATCCTGGCTGGTGCTGCTTTTGCTGGCGGAATCAAGAACCGCGTTATTGGTTGATTCATTGGTGGTTGCGGCGATAGCCATCGGGATCTCCGGTTACTGACCCAGCGTCAGGGTTTTCATCATCATCGACTTAGTGGTATTGAGCACTTCGACGTTGGCCTGATAGCTGCGGGAGGCGGAGATGGTGTTGACCATTTCGCTTACCACATCGACGTTCGGCATCCGCACGTAACCTTTGGCATCGGCCAGCGGGTTGCCTGGCTGGTAGACCATCCGCGCGGGGGCCGGGTCGTCAACCACCTGCGAGACGCGCACGCCGCCGGTCTGTTGCCCCGCCGCCGCCGCCACTTCAAATACCACCTGCTTCGCGCGGTAAGGTTCGCCATCCGGGCCGGTTACGCTATCGGCGTTGGCCATATTGCTGGCGCTGACGTTCATTCGCTGCGACTGGGCCGACAGCGCCGAGCCGGAGATATCAAAAATATTGAGTAAAGACATCCGCCTTATCCTTGTTGCAGCACCGACATCATCCCTTTGATCTGACCGTTGAGCAGCGTCAGGTCGGTCTGATATTTCAGGCTGTTGTCAGCGAAGTTGGTACGTTCGCGATCCATGTCCACCGTGTTACCGTCCATCGAAGGCTGATCCGGAACCCGAAACAGCAGATCCAGCTCCGGCGGCCGCAGGGTCTGCGCCGGAATATGACGCGCTGCCGTCAGGTTTAGCGCCATGCCGCTGCCGTTGACCCGCCCCTGTTCGAGGACTTTATTCAACTGGCTGGCAAAATCGATATCCCGCGCCTGATAGCCCGGCGTGTCTGCGTTGGCGATATTAGCGGCCAGGATTTCCTGACGCTGGGCGCGCAGGTTCAGCGCCTCCTGGCCAAAACGCAGAGCCGCGTCCAGTTTGTCGAGCATGCTCCCTCCGCGAGGTTAGAATTTGGAGCCGACAGCATAAACTCCCCCTGTGCCAACCTATCGCGGGAATAAGGGCAAAATGGGCCGCTATTTATCTGTTTAGTCCAGGGGGACAGCCGTTACACTTATTCCCCTCTTCGGGGTGGCATAAGTGGAACGTGATGAAAAGTAAAATCCTGCTGATCGGCCTGTTATGCAGCCTGAGCGCCCGCGCCGATACGCTGGCGACGCAAATTGACAGCTTCATTAAAAGCCAGTTCAGCGATAATAGCGTGCAGGTAAAGGTGCTGGTGCGCTCACCGCCCGCCCAGTGGCCGCCATGTGAACTACCGCAGCTATCGCTGCCACCCAATGCGCGGATCGGCGGTAATATCAGCATCTCCGCGCGCTGCGGACAGGAGCGGCGTTTTATCCAGACGCAGGTACAGGTGTTTGGCCGCTATCTGGCGGCGGCGCGCGGCATCCGCGCCGGAACGCCGCTCAGCGCGGCGGATATGGTGCTAAAATCGGGGCGGCTTGATACCCTACCGCCGCGGACGCTACGTGAAAGCAGCAAAGCGCTGGGTGCGGTAAGCCTGCGCAATATCAGCCCTGGCCAGCCGCTAACGCTGACCATGCTGCGTCGCGCGTGGGTCATCAAAGCCGGTCAGCCGGTGCAGGTGATGGCCGAGGGGAACGGCTTTAATATCAGCGGTTCCGGTAAAGCGATGAACAACGCAGCCGCCGAAGATAGCGTGCGTGTACGCATGGCCTCCGGCAAAATCGTCAGCGGTATTGCCGGAGAGGATGGCGCCATCCGCATTACGTTATAAAAAAGTAAAGGTTTGCCAGAACCTGCCGATAATCAAGTCAGAGACACATTTTGGAGATGGACCATGAGTATCGATCGCACCCAGCGGTTACAGCCGGTTTCCACGGTGCAGCCGCGTGAAACCCCGGCTGACAACCCGCTCCAGCCGCGTAAAGCCGTGGCGACGGAAACCACCGTTGGCGCCACCAAAGTGAAACTAAGCGATGCGCAGGCGCGGCTGATGCAGCCAGGCACCCAGGATATTGATATGAATCGGGTCGAGGCCATCAAACAGGCGATCCGCAGCGGCGAGCTAAAAATGGACGCTGGGAAAATCGCCGACGCCTTGCTGCAGGATGCGCACAACGATATTCAGCGCCTTGCCGGTGGCAAAACAGATAAGGCCTGATGATGGATAGATTACGTACTCTGCTGGATAAACTGGCGGAAACCCTGCGGACGCTGGAAGATGTTCTGGTGGAAGAGCATCAGTTGCTGTGTTCAGACCAACTGCCCGGCGTCGCGCTACAGCGCGTCACCGATAGCAAGAGCCAACTGCTGGCGACGGTGGCCTGGCTGGAACAGCAGCGTCCGGCGTTGGAAGCCAGCCTGGCGCTACGCGCGCCCTATCTCAGCCATGAAAACCTCAGTGAGCGCTGGCGGCAGATCCAGCAGCTAAGCCACAGCCTGCGCGAAAAAAATCAGCATAACGGCCTGTTGCTCAATCAGCAGATCGCACATAACCAGCAGGCGCTGGCGATCCTCAGCAAGAATAATAAATCGCTGTACGGGCCGGACGGCCAGTCGCGCGCCGGCAGCCTGCTGGGCCGCAAAATCGGCGTCTGACCCCCTTTCTCTTTTATCTTTCCGGATGGCGGTAGCTAACCCGTAGCGCCATTTTTTGTCAGGTGGCGCTACGCTTACCTGACCTACAGTCCCGTACCATTTTTCCCCCGCGACTACTGATAATTGACAATCACCTGATTGGCAATCGCCCGCAGCGGCGGATTTAACGGTCCGCGCGACTGCACGGAATAGACGAAGCGCAGCGGCCCTTCTGCCGCCTCGCCCGCCAATGCATGGCTGGTTCCGCTGGCGCTGGTGAGCGGAATACAGCGATTCGCGCTGCACAAATGCACCTGTAATCCTGCCGGCTCCGCCGCCAGCAGGCGGTAGCGCCAGCTTACCGTCTCGATCCGCGCATTAGCGCTCGGCAATGGATTCGGCGGCGACAGCACGGCAGAACTATCGCTCATACCGGCCTTCTCAAGCGTAACGCCCGGCCCTTCGGCAACCCACGACCCTGACACGGCGATCGCGGTAAACGGCAGCAGACATAATAAAGGAAGAAACGATTTCATCAGGCGGCTCCTATCGTTGAAGTCATACGAATCTGGCGATCGTCGTTAATCTCCAGATTGGAGAGCACCGCCATCTGCGGCAGACTGCGGCGCAGGAAACGCGCCAGCAGCGGACGCAGCGCGTGGTTAACCAACAGTACCGGCGGCGCGCTGAGCATCTCCTGACGCTGCAGCGCCTGTCGCGCCTGTTCCAGCAGGCGATCGGCCAGCCCCGGTTCGAGCCCGCCGCCGCCCTGTAGCGCCTGCAGCAGCAGCCGCTCTAATTGAGTATCCAGACCAATAACCTGAATTTCACCGTTACCAGGGAACCACTGTTGGGCAATCGCCCGGCCCAGCGCCACGCGCACGACGGTGGTCAACTCGTAAGGATCGCTTTGCGTCGGCGCATGTTCCGCCAGCGTCTCGATGATGGTGCGCATATCGCGGATCGATACCCGCTCGGCCAGCAGATTCTGCAACACCTTATGCAGCGTGGTCAGCGACACCACGCCCGGTACGAAATCTTCGGTCAGCTTCGGCATCTCCTGCGACACGCGGTCAAGCAGCTGCTGCGTCTCCTGGCGGCCAAACAGCTCGCTGGCGAACTGGCCGATGAGATGGTTGAGATGGGTCGCCACCACCGTACTGGCCTCCACCACCGTATAACCCTGGATCTGCGCCTGTTCGCGCAGCGCGCTATCAATCCACACCGCCTCCAGACCGAAGGCCGGATCGATAGTTTTATCCCCTGCCAGCTCGCCGATGGCGTTGCCGGGGTTAATCGCCAGCCAGCGCCCCGGCTGCGCTTCGCCGCTGCCGATTTCCACCCCTTTCATCAAAATACGATAGCGGGCGGGCGCCAGTTCGAGGTTATCGCGGATATGCACCACCGGCGGCAGATAGCCCATCTCCTGAGCAAATTTCTTACGGATCCCGCGGATACGCCCCAGCAGCTCGCCATTTTGTTGAAAATCGACCATCGGGATCAGCCGGTAGCCCACTTCCATACCCAACGGATCTTCCAGCTGCACGTCGGCCCAGCTGGCCTCGGCGGCCTGGGTATTTTCCTGCACGATGGGTTCGTCAGCAGCTTTCGGCGCCTGTTTTTCGCGGCCGCGCAGCCACCACGCTAGCCCGAGCAGCGCGGCGGTAAACAGCAGGAAAACCAGGTTCGGCATTCCCGGCACCAGCCCGAGCAGCCCAAGTACCGCGGCGCACAGCAGCATCACTTTCGGGTTGTTAAACAGCTGGCCGACCATCTGTTCGCCGACATCCTGATCGGTCGCCACGCGGGTAACAATTACCCCGGCGGCGGTGGAGATCACCAGCGCCGGGATCTGCGCCACCAGCCCGTCGCCTATGGTCAGCAGGGTGTAGCTTTCCGCCGCCGCGCCCAGCTCCATGCCGTGCTGTACCACGCCGACCAGCAGGCCGCCAACCACGTTGATCACCATGATCATCAGCCCGGCGATGGCATCGCCGCGGACAAACTTGCTGGCGCCGTCCATCGAACCGTAGAAATCGGCTTCCTGCGTGACTTCCGCGCGGCGTTTTTTCGCCTCCTCTTCGCCGATAAGCCCGGCATTCATGTCGGCATCGATCGCCATCTGCTTACCCGGCATGCCGTCGAGCACGAAACGCGCGCCCACTTCGGCGATACGTCCGGCCCCCTTGGTGATAACCATAAAGTTGATCAGCACAAGGATGATAAACACCACAATCCCGATGGCGAAATTCCCGCCGACCAGGAAGTGGCCGAAGGCCTCTACCACCCGCCCCGCGGCAGCGGCCCCGGTGTGCCCTTCCATCAAAATGATGCGCGTCGAGGCGACATTGAGCGACAGACGCAGTAACGTCGAGAACAGCAGGATGGTTGGAAACGCGGCGAAGTCCAGCGTGCGCTGGGTAAACATCGCCACCAGCAATACCATGATCGACAAGGCGATATTAAAGGTAAACAGCAGGTCGAGGATAAACGCCGGCAGCGGCAGCACCATCATCGACAAAATCAGCAGGATCAGGATCGGGCCTGCCAGCACCTGCCACTGCGTATCTTTAAAATTCCCCGGCAAACGAAGCAGGGAGGCCAAATTAGCCATCAGAGTCACTCTCTCTTGCAAAATCCAGTGCTTCCGGCACCGGTAAACGTTGAGGTTTTTTCGGGATTAGGCCACCCTCGCGTCGCCAGCGACGCAGCTGATAGACCCACGCCAGCACTTCGGCGACCGCGGCATACAGGGTGGTGGGAATATGCTGGCCAATTTCACTATGGCGGTAGAGCGCGCGGGCCAACGGCGGCGCTTCGAGCATCGGGATACGATGTTCCGCGCCCAGTTCGCGAATGCGCAGCGCAATCTCTCCTGCCCCTTTGGCCAGCACCTTCGGCGCGCTCATTTTCTTATCGTTGTACTGCAGGGCCACCGCATAGTGGGTTGGGTTGGTAACGATCACGTCCGCTTTCGGTACATCGGTCATCATCCGCCGCTGGGCAATCGCCCGCTGCTGTTGGCGAATACGCCCTTTGACGTGCGGATCCCCTTCCTGGTCTTTGAATTCGTCGCGAATATCCTGTTTGGTCATCTTCAGCTTTTTGAAGTGGCTCCACAGCTGGTAAAAAACGTCAAACGCCACCATTGGCGTTAACCCGAGCACCACCAAAAAGCCGCAGTAAAGGATCATCTGCAGCGCATTCGCCAGCGCATCGAGCGGCTGCTGGGTCATCAAATGCAGCATCGCCGCCCAGTTGTGCCACAGGTACAATCCGGTCACCCAGCCGACCAGCGTGGCTTTGAGGATCCCTTTCAGCAGTTCGGCCAGCACCTGAGTCGAGAACATGCGCTTCAGGCCGGAGAGCGGATTTAGCCGTTTAAAGTCGAACTTAAGCGACTTGCTGCTGAACAAAATGCCGCCAAGCAGCATCGGCGCGGCGAGCGCCACCAGCACCAGCCCGGCCATTACCGGCAGCAGCGCCAGCACCGCCTGACGCAGCAACATTCCCAGCTGGCGCAGCATCTGTTTGTCATTGCTGACCATGGCGTGGTCGAAGTGCAGGCCCTGGGTCAACATCTCGGAAAGCTGGCGGGTAATGTTGCTGCCGGACAGCAGAATGATGGCCAGCCCCGACACCAGCATCAGCACCGATGTCAGCTCGCGCGAGCGCGGGATCTGGCCCTCTTCGCGCGCCTTCTCCAGCCGGTGAGCGGTGGGGGCCTCGCTTTTTTCCAGATCGCTATCTTCCGCCAACGCTGCGCTTCCTGTGTCGGGAGGGTAAAGAATGGCGGTCAGCATGCCAAAAAAATGGCGATGTCATTGGCGGAACAACGGCGAAAAAGGCGGGTTATTTCACGGATGGAAACCTATGACGGCTGGGGCGCTGGATCCTGCGCCCCGCACAATTCAGAAACCGAGGCTGTCGAGCAGATCGTCAACCTGCGCCTGGTCGGCGATAACGCCGACGCCGCTGGTGTCGAGCTGCGGGCCGTTGAGCAGGCTATCGTTAGCCCGTTTCTCTTTGACCGGCGGCTCCGGCATATTTTCCATTAGCACCATCAGTAGCTGCTTTTCAATTTCCTGCACCACGTCCATCATGCGCTTGATAACCTGACCGGTCAGGTCCTGGAAATCCTGCGCCATCATGATTTCCATCAGTTGGGCGTTGGTAAAGGATGTATGGCCCGGCACCTGTTCCAGATACTCACGGGTGTCGGTCACCAGCGCGCGCGCGTCGTCCAGTTCGATCGGATTGGCGAACCACTCATCCCAGCGCGATTTTAGCGCGCTGGCGCCGGACTCCAGTTCGGCCTGCCGCGGCTGCGCCGCCTCCACGCAGCTCAACGCCCGTTCCGCCGCCTGCGCCGTCATGGTGACAACGTAATCAAGGCGGTCGCGGGCATCCGGGATCGCCTCGGCCGCCTGGGCAATCGCCTGATCGAGCCCCAGCTCGCGCATGCTGTCACGCAGCATGCGGGTGAGCTGGCCGATACGGGAGATAATCTCTCCCGCGGTCGCTGCATCGCTGGCAGGCATTGGAATTTCTCTCATCGCCCTCTCCTTACATGCCCAATTTTTCGAAAATCTTGTTGAGCTTTTCTTCCAGCGTCGCCGCCGTAAAAGGTTTCACCACATAGCCGCTGGCGCCCGCCTGCGCGGCGGCAATAATATTTTCTTTTTTCGCTTCTGCCGTCACCATCAGAACCGGCAGCGCCGCCAGCGCGGCGTCGGCGCGAATGGTCTGCAGCAGTTCCAGGCCATCCACGTTGGGCATATTCCAATCTGAAACCACAAAATCAAAGCTGCTGGCCCGCAGCTTATTCAGCGCATCCGCGCCGTCTTCCGCCTCTTCGACGTTGTTGAAGCCCAGCTCTTTAAGCAAATTTCTGATGATACGACGCATGGTGGAAAAGTCGTCGACGACCAGAAAACGGAGATTCTTATCTGCCATTACTACCCCTGAACAGTGTTATTTTTAAACTCACTTCACACCACGCCGCCGTGACTTTCCGGCGGCGTGAAATTAAATTCGCAGCGCCTGGCCGCCGGCTATCTGCGCCAGCATGCGCTGGCTCATACGTTCCAGTTCAACCACTTCGCTGACCCCGCCGCTGGCGATGGCCTCGCGCGGCATGCCAAATACCACGCAGCTCGCTTCGCTCTGCGCCAGGGTGTAAGCCCCGGCGCGGTGCATCTCCAGCATCCCCTGCGCGCCGTCGTTGCCCATCCCGGTCAGGATCACCCCAACCGCATTGCGCCCGGCGTGGCGGGCCACCGAGCGAAACAACACATCCACCGCAGGACGATGGCGATTCACCGCCGGGCCGTCGTGCAGCTTGACCTGATAGTTAGCGCCGCTACGCGCCAGTTCCAGATGGCGATCCCCCGGCGCGATATAGGCGTGTCCCGGCAGCACGCGTTCCCCCTCTTCCGCCTCTTTCACCGTGATTTGGCACAGCTTATTCAGCCGTTCGGCGAACGAGCGGGTAAATCCCGGCGGCATATGCTGGGTGATCAGCAGCGCCGGACTGGTGGCCGGCAGCGGCTGCAGCACCTGGCGAATCGCTTCGGTACCGCCGGTGGAGGCGCCAATGGCGATCAGCTTCTCGCTGCTCAGCAGCGGAGCATGGCTTAAAATGACCGGCGGCTGGCCGACGGCGCGCTGCGGCAGCCGCGCGCGCGCGGCGGTGCGGATCTTTTCGCCGATCAGCTCGCTGTAAGCCAACATGCCTTCGCGGATCCCGAGCTGCGGTTTGGTGACAAAATCCACCGCCCCCAGCTCTAACGCGCGCAGGGTAATTTCCGAACCTTTACCGGTCAGCGATGAGACCATCACCACCGGCATCGGCCTTAGACGCATCAGCTTTTCAAGGAAATCGAGGCCGTCCATGCGCGGCATTTCGACATCCAGCGTCAGCACCTGCGGGTTAAATTTTTTGATAAGATCGCGTGCAACCAGCGGATCCGGGGCGACAGCCACCATCTCCATATCGGCGTGGCCGTTGACGATTTCGGTCATCAGTTGGCGCATCAGGGCCGAATCATCAACACATAACACTCTGATTTTACTCATCGCTTCTCCTTGGTCAGCCCATACACGGTCTGTCCACGCAGGTAGAAATCCCGGCTGATCTGGCTGAAATTCTCGGAGTGACCGGCGAAGAGCAGCCCCCCCGGTTTAAGCAAGGGGACAAACCGACGCAGGATGAGTTCCTGCGTCGGTTTGTCGAAATAGATCATCACGTTGCGGCAAAATATCGCGTCGAATGGCCCCGGCAGAGCCCACTCCGGCGCCAGCAGATTCAGCGGCTGAAAGTTGACCCGCGCCGCCATTTCCTGACGCACGCGCACCAGCCCCTGATGCGGCCCGGTGCCGCGCAGAAAATAGCGCTGCATCTGCCCGGCCGTCAGGGTACGCAAATCTTCATGGCGATATATCCCCGCTTCGGCTTTTTCCAGCACCTGGGTATCAATATCGCTGGCCCAGACCTGGCCGCCGCCGGCGCGCTCTCCCAGCGCATCGCCGAGCGTGATGGCGATGGAATAAGGTTCTTCGCCGGTCGAGGCGGCGGTACTCCACACGCTATAGCTGCCCGGACGCGAGCGCGCATGCTCCGCCAGAATCGGGAAGTGGTGCGCCTCGCGGAAAAAGGCCGTCAGATTAGTGGTCAGCGCATTGATAAACGCCTGCCACTCGGCGCTGTGCGGGTCGCTTTCCAGCAGCGCCAGATAGTCGCCGAAATCATTAATCCCCAGCAGGCGCAAACGGCGCACCAGTCGGTTGTAAACCATCTCGCGCTTGTGCGCCGCCAGCACGATCCCGGCACGCTGATAAATCAGCTGGCTGATGCGGCGAAAATGGACGTCGGACAGCGGCAGCCGCTGGGCCATCTGCGCCAGTGCCGAACCGGCATCACGCTGCGCGGTTGAAAATGTCTGCTTCATGCCGACTCACCGGCAGATAACGAGCTATTTACGCGGTTTGACAATCCAGGGTCTCCTTTACCGAGGATGAAGATTCCGGCGCGACGAAATTGTCGTCCGCCAGGCGGAATACCGCCACCGCATCGGCAAGAGTGATCGCTTGCTCCTCCAGCGCGGAAGCGGCGGAGGCCGACTCCACCACCAGCGCGGCGTTCTGTTGCGTTACCTGATCCATCTGGGTAACCGCCTGCGTCACCTGCTCAATGCCGCGGCTTTGCTCATCGGAGGCGGAGGCGATTTCGCCCATAATGTCGGTGACCCGGGTTACCGAGCGCACGATGTCCTGCATGGTGGCGCCGGAATTTTCTACCAGCACCGATCCGTGTTTGACGCGGCTGACGGATTCGTCGATCAGCAGCTTAATTTCTTTTGCCGCCTGGGCGCTGCGGCTGGCAAGGTTACGCACTTCACCGGCGACCACCGCAAAGCCGCGCCCCTGCTCACCGGCGCGGGCCGCTTCCACCGCCGCGTTGAGCGCGAGGATATTAGTCTGGAAAGCGATGCCGTCGATGACGCTGGTAATGGCGCCGATTTTTTGCGAACTGTTGGCAATGTCGTGCATGGTGGTGACGACGTCATCCGCCAGTTCGCCGCCTTTGGCCGCGGTGGTAGAGGCATCGCGCGCCAGCTGCGACGCCTGCCGGGCGTTGTCGGCGTTCTGTTTCACCGTCGCCGTTAGCTGCTCCATGCTGGCGGCGGTTTCTTCCAGCGAGGCGGCCTGCTGCTCGGTGCGCGAGGAGAGATCGTTGTTGCCTTCTGAAATCTCCTGCAGGCCGATAAGTATCGACTCCGCGCCATCGCGTACCGCGCCAACGGTACCAATCAGCGACTGCTGCATGCGCTGCAGGCTGGCAAACAGCTGGCTGATTTCATTGCGGCCATAGACCTGCACCGGCGCGGAAAGATCGCCGCTGGCGATACGTTCAAAATGACCGCGAATAATATTCAGCGGCTGCACCAGCATGGTCCTCAGCCACCACATCGCGCTGGCGGTGACTACCAGCAACATCAGCACCGCCCCGGCGACCAGCCAGATTGACCAGCCGTAAGCCTGCTGGCTGGAGGCGCTGGCTTCATCGGTCGTCGCCTTCGCCAGCTGCAGATACTGGACGAAATCCGCTTCGAAACGGTCCTGTATTTTCTGCGTCGGCTGGTCCATAAAGGCCTGCAGGTTGCGATTTTCGAGGAACACGATCAGCTCGCGCAGCGCGCCGCGCAGCTGTTCATAGCTGTCGCGGGTGGCATCGGCCAACTGCTGTTCCTGCTCATCCGCGCGCGGCGACTCGAGGAATTGGTTGAAATAGAGATCGGCTTTTTGCAGTGAGCTGCGGGCGCCGCCCATCAGGGCATCCACCTGCTCCTGCGGCACCTTCAGCGCCGCGCGGGTACCGGCGCGGTTGAGAGTATTACGCGCCTGCAGCAGCGACACCCAGCTCAGGCTCAGCGCATCACGCTGCTGGCTGCTGACGGTAATACGTTCAAGATTATGGTTGTCGGCGCGTAGCGCGACATAAGAGAGGCCGGTGCTGATCAGTTGCATTACGCAAAAGGAGATCAGCAGCAGGAAAAGACTGGTAGAGATACGGATTCGGGTAAACATAGCAATCTCCTTGGTAGCCGGTCTCGGCCGGCTTACAACGGAAGAGAGACCGCCGCGCGTAGGGACGCGGCGGTCTGTACCAGTTAGAACGTCTCCCAGTTATCCTGGTAGTCGCTGGCGCTGGATTTTTTATGCGTCGCGATGGCGGCAGGCGCGGCTTTATGCGCGATCGGCGCTTTGAACTCGTCCTGTCCTTCTGCCTTCAGGCGGAAAACGGCGACCGACTGGGTCAGCAGGCTGGCCTGCTCTTCCAGCGCGGCGGCGGCAGAAGCCGACTCTTCCACCAGCGAGGCGTTCTGCTGGGTAACGCGGTCCATTTCCGCCACCGCCTGGCCGACCTGATCGATCCCGCGGCTCTGCTCATCGGAAGCGGAAGCGATTTCGCCCATGATGTCGGTGACGCGGGTGACCGCATTGACGATATCGCCCATGGTATCGCCGGCGCTTTCGACCAGCACCGAGCCCATATCGACGCGGTTAACCGAGTCTTCGATCAGCGCTTTGATCTCTTTGGCCGCCTGGGCGCTGCGCTGTGCCAGATTGCGTACTTCACCTGCTACTACCGCAAAGCCGCGACCTTGTTCACCGGCGCGCGCCGCTTCTACCGCCGCGTTGAGCGCCAGGATATTGGTCTGGAAGGCGATTCCGTCGATGACGCCGGTAATATCGGCAATTTTCTGCGAGCTGCTGGCAATGTCGTGCATGGTTTCCACCACGTTGGCCACCACTTTGCCGCCCTTCTGCGCGGTTTCGGAGGCGCTCAGCGCCAGCTGGCTGGCCTGACGCGCGTTTTCGGCGTTTTGTTTCACCGTTGCCGTCAGCTGTTCCATACTGGCGGCAGTCTCTTCCAGCGAGGCCGCCTGCTGCTCGGTGCGCGACGAGAGATCGTTATTGCCGGCGGCGATTTCCGACGCGCCGCTATAGATGGCATCCGCCCCCTGACGCACGCCGCTTACCGTTTCGATAAGCTCGTTCTGCATGTGCTTGAGGCTTGCGGCCAGCACGCCGATTTCATTGCGGCTGGTCACCGGGATCGGCTGAGTCAGATCGCCGGATGCAATACGTTTGATGTGTTCAATCATGCGATTAAGCGGGCGTACCAGGATATGGTGAATGCCCATCCACACGCCGACGATCGCCGCCAGCACCACGATGATGACCACAATCAAGGTCCAGATAGCCGAGCTATAAGAGCTATTGCTGCCGTCAACGGCTATTTGATACAGCTTGCCGTTTTGCTGCAGATAGGCGTTATAGGTCTGCTCGAAATCATCCTGATATTTCTGCGTCGGCTGGTCGAAGAAGGCGTTGATTTTGCCCTCGCCCAGCAGTTGGATCAGCTCCGACAGCGCGCCGTACAAAATACCGTACTGCTGCTTAAGCTTTTCCGTCGCCTGCGGATCCTGGCGTGGATCCTGCGGAATTTTTTCATAGGCGGTGTAGTTGCGCTCGGCGCGCGCCAGCTCTTCTTTCGCTTTCGCCAGCAGCTCGTCGATAGTCGCGCCGCTGCCGATTTTGTTGGTATCCATCATGTAGCGGATCCCTGCGCGGTTCAGGGAGTTACGCGCCTGTAGCAGGTCGACCCGGCTTTCACTTAGCAGCAGTTGCTGCTGACGGATGGTTTGCAGGACGGTAAAGTTCTCTTTATCGCTTTTCAGCGACGAGAAAAACAGCCCGCCCGATATCAGCTGCAATGCGCCAAATAGCACCAGCACGAGCAAAAGACTGGTGACAACCTTAATACGATTAAACATGTTTCCCCTTCCTGGAAGCCTGAACGGCCAGGCTTTGCATATGTGACTGAAAGGGTTATCGGCGTGCGGAAAGAGAACTTTATGCTATGGCGGGACTATTTTTAGCGGGCGCGGTCACCCGCGCCCTGCGGTTCAGTGGCTTTTGGCGACGTTGTCGACCAGCGCCATCTCTTCGCTGCTGAGCAGCTTTTCGATATCCACCAGAATCAGCATGCGCTCGCCGAGCGCCCCGAGGCCGGTGAGGTATTCGGTGGCCAGGGTTACGGCGAATTCCGGCGCCGGACGAATCTGCTCGGCGGTGAGCGACAGCACGTCGGAGACGCCATCGACCACGATCCCCACCACCCGCTGGCCGAAGTTAAGTACGATCACCACCGTGTTTTCATCATAAGAAACGCCCTGCTGGGCGAATTTTACCCGCAGGTCGATAATCGGCACGATCACCCCGCGCAGGTTGGTCACCCCTTTGATAAAGTCCGGAGTGTTGGCGATCCGCGTCACCTGGTCATAGCCGCGGATCTCCTGCACTTTGAGAATATCGATGCCGTATTCTTCGTTGCCGAGGGTAAAAATTAAAAACTCCTGACCTACCGTTTCGCCAGCCAATTTGCTGACGGTTGCTAATCCTGCCATGGTCTGCACCTGTCAATTTGATGAGATGAGTCGTTATGCGGCCGCTGCGTTAAGCAGCTTTTCACGGTTGAGCATTTGCAGCGCCGATACGTCGACGATCAGCGCCACGCTGCCGTCGCCAAGGATCGTCGCCGCGGAAATTCCCGGAACCTTGCGGTAGTTGCTTTCCAGGTTTTTCACCACCACCTGGTGCTGGCCAATCAGTTGGTCCACCAGCAGCGCATAGCGGCGGCCGGCGCTTTGCAGAATCACCACGATGCCCTGGGTGGCCTCGGTTTTCGCCCCGGCGACGTCAAATACCCGGTACAGCTCAACCAGCGGCAGATATTCGCCGCGAACCTGCAGCATCCGCTCGCCGCCGGCCATCGGATGCAGGTCTTCGGCCTGCGGCTGCAGCGATTCCATCACCGCATTAAGCGGCAGAATAAAGACCTCTTCATTGACCTTCACCGACATGCCATCAAGGATGGCCAGCGTCAGCGGCAGTAAAATACGAATCGAGGTACCTTTACCTGCGCGGGAATGGATCTCCACGTGGCCGCCCATTTCCTGGATATTCCGTTTCACCACGTCCATGCCGACGCCGCGTCCCGACACGTCAGTAACCTGCTCCGCAGTGGAGAAACCGGGGGCAAAGATCAGCATCCCAACCTCTTCATCGCTCATGCTGTCGCTGACCGCCAGCCCCTGCGCCGCCGCTTTGGCGAGAATTTTTTCGCGATTGAGCCCGGCGCCGTCATCGATCACTTCGATGCAGATATTGCCGCCCTGATGTTCAGCGGAAAGGATCAGATTGCCTACCTCTGACTTACCTGCCGCCAGACGGGTTTGCGGATCCTCAATACCATGATCGAGGCTATTGCGCACCAGGTGGGTCAACGGGTCGATAATGCGCTCAATCAGGCTCTTATCAAGTTCGGTGGAGCTGCCCTGCAGCGTCAGCTCCACTTGCTTATTGAGCTTACCGGCCAGATCGCGCACCAGCCGCGGGTAGCGGCTGAAAACGTATTCCATCGGCATCATACGAATCGACATCACCGATTCCTGCAAGTCGCGGGCGTTACGTTCCAGCTGGCTCATGCTGTTGAGCAAGTCGCCGTGGGTTACCGGATCCAGGCTGCCGGAGCGCTGCGCCAGCATCGACTGGGTGATCACCAGTTCGCCAACGAGATTAATCAACTGATCGACTTTTTCTACCGCCACGCGGATGCTGGTGGATTCGCTGGCCTTCGCCCTCGGCGCCTTCGGCGGCTCCACCGTCGCTGGCAAAGGTTGCGCGACAGGAGGCGCCACGATATCGGCCGCTGGCAAGGGTTTAGCGGCGAGCGGCGGCGGCGTGGTAAAGCTGATTTGTTCCGGTTCGAGTACGAAACAAAGCACCGCGCTGATGTCATCTTCGCTGGCGGTGGTCAGCAACGTCACCTCCAGGCTGTTGTCAGTTTGCTGCGGATCCTGTACCTCGCCGAGATTGCCAAGCTCTTCCAGCATCAGCGGAATTTCATTGGCCTTCAACCCACTCAGGCTGACGCGCATACCGCCGGTGATGGCCGTCGGCGCAGGCTGGACCGCAACTGGCGGAGCGGCTGGCGCGTCCTGTTGCTGAGCGTCCAGCGCCAGTTGCCGCAGCGCCTGGCAAATATAGTCAAAGCTCTCAGCGTCAGGCTGCTGCGAGGTTTTATAGGCGTCCAGTTGCTCCTGCATAATGTCTTTAGTTTCCAGAAACAGGTTAATAATTTCGGTGCTCAGGCGCATTTCCTCGCGCCGGGCGCCGTCGAGCAGGTTCTCCAGCAGATGGGTCGTTTCCTGCAGTACGGAGAAGCCAAACGTCGCCGCGCCGCCTTTGATCGAGTGCGCGTCGCGAAAAATAGCGTTCAGCGGCTCAATATCGGGGGCCTGAGGATCCAGCTCCAGCAGGTGCTGTTCCATATCTGCCAGCAGCTCATCTGCTTCATCAAAAAAGGTCTGATAAAAAGCGCTAATATCCATGCTCATGGGGTCACCTCAGGGTGTGAATCGCGGTTAACCGGCGCGGGCGAAGCCAGCTTGTGCAGGCCGTCCGGCTGGCTAATCTCCAGCGCATTGCTTTCGCCATTTTCATGCTCGATGCTCTGCTGAGTCTCTTTATTGAGCACCAGCACGGTGATTCGACGGTTGATGGCATCGTCGGCGCCGTGTTGCTTGAGGCTCATGGTCGCCGCCATGCCGACCACCCGTAATACCTTCCCTTCAGCCAGCCCGCCGGCGATCAGTTCACGACGCGAGGCGTTGGCGCGATCCGCCGACAGCTCCCAGTTGCTGTAGCCGCGTTCGCCGCTGGCATAAGGGATGTCATCGGTGTGGCCGGAAAGGCTGATTTTGTTCGGCAAGTCATTAAGGATCGGCGCAATTGCCCGCAGGATATCGCGCATGTAGCTTTCAACCTGGGCGCTGCCGGTTTTGAACATTGGTCGATTCTGGCTATCGATAATCTGAATCCGCAGCCCTTCGTCCATCATGTTGATCAGCAGATGCGGGCGCAGCGCCTTCAGGCGCGGGTCTGACTCAATCAACTGATCGAGCTTGTCACGCAATTTGTTAAGCCGTAGCTCTTCGGCACGCTTATCCGCAGTGTTAATCTGTTTGCTGACCAGCCCGACGTCACGGGTCGGGTCTTCGCCGCCGCCGGGAATAGGGCTGCTTTCCGAGCTGCTTTTATCGCCGCTGGTCAGTGCCACTTTCAGCGGCGTGCGGAAATACTCGGCGATTTGCGTCAGCTCCTGCGGGCTGGCGATCGCCAGCAGCCACATCACGAGGAAGAAAGCCATCATCGCGGTCATGAAATCGGCATAGGCAATTTTCCATGAGCCGCCGTGGTGCGCGGGCTGATGCGATTTACGCTTTCTGACCAGAACCACCGGGTGATTATGCTTCATGCTTCATGCTTCTTCGCTTTCCGTCGCCTGCGCGGCGGGCGCTTTCACCTGGCGCACGTGTTCCTCGAGCTCAACAAACGACGGACGCTCGGTGGTGTACAGCGTTTTGCGGCCAAATTCGACAGCAATTTGCGGCGCGTAGCCGTTGAGGCTGGAGAGCAGCGTCACCTTGATGCACTGCATCATTTTGACGGTCTCGGCGCTTTTTTGCCGTAGCAGCGTCGACAGCGGCGAGATAAATCCATAGGCCAGCAGGATGCCGAGGAAGGTCCCCACCATCGCATTGGCGATAAGCGCGCCGAGCTCCGCCGCAGGCCGGTCCGCCGAGGCCAGCGCGTGCACGACGCCCATCACTGCGGCGACGATACCAAATGCCGGCAGGGAATCGCCGACCATCGCCAGGCTACCGGCAGGGACTTCGCTTTCTTGTTCGAAGGTTTCGATCTCTTCGTCCATCAGCGCTTCAATTTCAAAAGCATTCATGTTGCCGCTCACCATCAGGCGTAAATAATCGGTTATAAACTCCACCAGATGGTTATCGGCAAGGATGCGCGGATAATTAGAGAAAATTTCACTTTCCTGCGGGTTGTCGATATCGAACTCAAGCGACAGCATCCCCTGCTGGCGGGATTTGGCGAGCAGCAGGAACAGCAATGCCATCAGATCCATATACAGCGCTTTGCTGTATTTGGAACGGCGCACCATTTTGGGTAATGCGCGCAGCGTGGATTTGATGGCTTTTCCGTTGTTGCCGACGATAAATGCGCCGATGCCGGCGCCGCCGATAATCAGGAATTCCGCCGGCTGGTACAGGGCGCCGAGGTGGCCGCCCACCAGCAGATAGCCGCCAAACACCGCGCCTAAAACCACGAGATAACCCAATATAACTAGCACACGCATTCCTCAAATTGACAATGTGGATGGAAAGCGAAGCAAACGCGCCCTACCCAGGCAAACCGAATAGGGAATCTGGGGCGGCACGCCGCCCCTGCGTATTACACGTCGAAATTGATTGCCGTAAGTCGTCTGAACGACACCTTACATGACGCGTTTAGCCTGCTCGTCCAGCAGTTGAGAAGTTATATCGGCCAGTTGCGGAGAAAGTTTACGTCTTTTTACGGCGCGAGAAGGGGGTTGGCACAAGGTGCAAACAAAATCATGCTGCGGATGGTGCGCGTGGGTGATAAACGAGCCGCCGCAGCAGTTGCAGGCGGAAAGCTGCAGCATGCCGCTGTCGACAAAGCGCACCAGCGTCCAGGCGCGGGTCAACGCCAGCAATGGCGCTTCGCCCGCTTCTTGCGGACACTGTTCGAGATACAGGCGGTAGGCTTTAATCACCGCTTCCACACCGCTGCATTTGCCGCTTTTCAGCAGGAACAGATAAGCGTTGTAGAACATCGACGAGTGGATATTCTGCTCCCAGGTCATGAACCAGTCGGTCGAGAACGGCAGCATTCCTTTCGGCGGCGGACTGCCGCGCAGCTCTTTGTACAGTTTGATTAAGCGGCCACGGCTGAGCTGGGTTTCGCTCTCCAGCATCTGTAGACGCGCGCCGAGGGAAATCAGCTCCATGGCGAGCTGAATATCCTTCGCTTCCTGAACAATACTTTTTTCAGCCATCGTCAAACACTTTTCTTCGCTGCGGCGCCGTCTTTGGCGCGTAGCTCTTGCAGCAGGCGGCTGGAGAGCAGAATGCCGGTATGGATCTGCTGGAGATCGTCAACCCGCGACTCTTTGGTCAATTGCTCGATGGTCTGGTGGTCGCTAAAACGCAGATTGCACACCAGCTGGTTGGTTTCCGCCAGTTTGACCATTTGCGGTAGCGTCAGCTGCGCCAGGGTATCAACCATAGTTTCGTCAATTCCCAAACGAAACATCGCCGATACTTTTTCG
>CABUCP010000003.1 GCA_902490055.1 uncultured Klebsiella sp.
TGAAAGGTACCATCTTCGCCGTTGCGCTTAATCATCGTAGCCAGCTCGACGCCTGGCGCGAGGCGTTTCAACAGGCCCCCTACAAGACGCCGCCGAAAACCGCAGTGTGGTTTATCAAACCCCGCAATACCGTAATTGGCGCTGGCGATGCCATTCCGCATCCGCAGGGCGAAACCGTACAAAGCGGTGCCACCGTGGCGCTGATTGTCGGCAAAACCGCGCGTAAAATCGCGGCGGAAGAGGCAGCAAACTATATTGCCGGCTACGCGCTGGCCAACGACGTCAGCCTGCCGGAAGAGAGTTTTTATCGCCCGGCGATCAAGGCCAAGTGCCGCGACGGCTTCTGCCCCGTCGGCGCGCTTTCGGCGGTACGCAACGTCGATAACCTGACCATCATCACCGAAATCAACGGCCGCGAAGCGGATAGCTGGCACACCGGCGATCTGCAGCGCAACGCCGCGCAGCTGCTTAGCGCATTGAGCGAGTTCGCGACTCTCAATCCCGGCGACGCCATTCTCATCGGCACTCCCCACTCTCGCGTCACGCTGCATCCAGGCGATCGCGTACGTATTCTCGCCGAAGGTTTCCCGGCGCTCGAAAATCCGGTTGTCGCAGAAGGAGAGCTGGCATGAAACAGGCACGCATTGAATGGCAGGGACAGGTACGCGACGTACTGGTCGATGAACGCGACCAGGTGCGCCTGCGCGATGGCGCGGTTTTGAAAGAAGGCGAATTCCGCTGGCTGCCGCCCGCCGACGGCACGCTGTTCGCGCTGGGGCTGAACTACGCCGACCACGCCAGCGAACTGGAATTTAAGCCGCCAACCGAGCCGTTGGTATTTATCAAAGCGCCGAACACCTTTATTGGTCACCAGCAGCAGTCGGTGCGCCCGGATAACGTCGAATACATGCACTACGAAGCCGAGCTGGTAGTGGTGATTGGTAAAACCGCGCGCCGGGTCAGCGAAGCCGAGGCCATGGACTACGTCGCCGGCTATACCGTCTGCAATGACTACGCGATCCGCGACTATCTGGAAAACTACTACCGCCCGAATCTGCGGGTGAAAAGCCGCGATACCCTGACGCCGATCGGCCCGTGGATCGTCGCCAAAGAGGCGATCCCGGATCCGCACAACCTGGCTCTGCGCACCTGGGTTAACGGCGAACTGCGCCAGCAAGGTACCACCGCCGATCTGATCTTCAGCGTGCCGTTCCTCATCGCCTATCTCAGCGAATTTATGACCCTGCAACCGGGCGACATGATCGCCACCGGCACGCCAAAAGGGCTGTCCGATGTGGTGCCGGGCGACGAAGTGATCGTCGAAGTCGAGGGCGTGGGCCGCCTGGTCAACCATATCATCAGCCAGCAAGCGTATGAGGAGACACTGTCATGAAAAAGATTAACCATTGGATCAACGGTAAAAACGTTGCCGGCACAGAGTATTTTCATACCACCAATCCGGCTGACGGCGAGGTGCTGGCTGAAGTTGCCTCCGGCGGTGAAGCCGAAGTTAACCAGGCGGTAGCGGCGGCGAAAGAGGCCTTCCCGAAGTGGGCTAATCTGCCGATGAAAGAGCGCGCGCGCCTGATGCGCCGCTTGGGCGATCTGATCGATCAGAACGTCCCGGAGATCGCGGCAATGGAAACCGCCGATACCGGCCTGCCGATCCACCAGACCAAAAACGTGCTGATCCCGCGGGCGTCGCATAACTTCGAATTTTTCGCCGAAGTGTGTCAGCAGATGAACGGCAAGACCTATCCGGTCGATGACAAGATGCTCAACTACACCCTCGTGCAGCCGGTCGGCGTCTGCGCGCTGGTGTCGCCGTGGAACGTGCCGTTTATGACCGCCACCTGGAAGGTGGCGCCGTGCCTGGCGCTGGGTAATACCGCGGTGTTGAAAATGTCCGAGCTGTCGCCGCTAACCGCCGATCGTCTGGGCGAGCTGGCGCTGGAAGCCGGGATCCCGGCAGGCGTGCTCAACGTGGTGCAGGGTTACGGCGCCACCGCCGGCGACGCGCTGGTGCGCCACCATGACGTGCGCGCAGTGTCATTCACCGGCGGCACCGCCACCGGGCGCAACATCATGAAAAACGCCGGCCTGAAAAAGTATTCCATGGAGCTTGGCGGGAAGTCGCCAGTGTTGATTTTTGAAGACGCTGACATTGAGCGCGCGCTCGACGCCGCGCTGTTCACCATCTTCTCAATCAACGGCGAGCGCTGCACCGCCGGCTCACGCATTTTCATTCAGCAGAGCATCTATCCGGAGTTCGTTAAACGCTTTGCCGAGCGCGCCAACCGCCTGCGCGTCGGCGATCCGACCGATCCCAATACCCAGGTCGGCGCGCTGATTAGCAAGCAGCACTGGGAGAAAGTGTCCGGCTACATTCGCCTTGGCATTGAAGAGGGCGCCACCCTGCTGGCAGGCGGGCCGGATAAACCATCCGACCTGCCGGCGCACCTCAAATCAGGCAACTTCCTGCGCCCGACGGTGCTGGCGGATGTCGACAACCGCATGCGCGTCGCTCAGGAAGAAATTTTTGGCCCGGTCGCCTGTCTGCTGCCGTTCAAAGACGAAGCGGAAGGTCTGCGTCTGGCCAATGATGTGGAGTACGGCCTGGCGTCGTACATCTGGACCCAGGACGTCAGCAAAGTGCTGCGTCTGGCGCGCGGTATTGAAGCCGGGATGGTGTTCGTCAACACCCAGAACGTGCGCGACCTGCGTCAGCCGTTTGGCGGCGTGAAGGCCTCCGGCACCGGCCGCGAAGGCGGCGAGTACAGCTTTGAAGTGTTCGCCGAAATGAAAAACGTCTGCATCTCGATGGGCGACCATCCGATCCCGAAATGGGGAGTCTGATATGGGTAAGTTAGCGTTAGCAGCAAAAATCACTCACGTACCGTCAATGTACCTTTCTGAGCTGCCGGGGAAAAATCACGGCTGCCGTCAGGGCGCCATCGATGGGCATAAAGAAATTGGCAAACGGTGCCGCGAAATGGGCGTCGATACCATCATCGTGTTCGATACCCACTGGCTGGTGAATAGCGCCTATCACATCAACTGCGCTGACCATTTCCAGGGCGTCTACACCAGTAACGAACTGCCGCATTTTATTCGCGACATGACCTACGACTATGACGGCAACCCGGAACTGGGCCATCTGATCGCCGACGAGGCCGTGAAGCTTGGCGTACGCGCCAAGGCGCACAATATTCCGAGCCTGAAGCTGGAGTACGGCACCCTGGTGCCGATGCGCTACATGAATAGCGATAAGCATTTCAAAGTGGTGTCGATTTCCGCGTTCTGTACCGTTCACGACTTTGCCGACAGCCGCAAGCTGGGCGAAGCGATCCTCACCGCTATCGAGAAATACGACGGTACCGTCGCGGTGCTGGCCAGCGGTTCGCTGTCGCATCGCTTTATCGACGACCAGCGCGCCGAAGAGGGGATGAACAGCTATACCCGCGAGTTTGATCATCAGATGGATGAGCGCGTGGTGAAGCTGTGGCGCGAGGGCAAATTCAAAGAGTTCTGCACCATGCTGCCGGAGTACGCCGATTACTGCTACGGCGAAGGCAACATGCACGACACGGTGATGCTGCTCGGTCTGCTGGGCTGGGATAAATACGACGGCAAGGTGGAGTTTATCACCGAGCTGTTCGCCAGCTCCGGTACCGGCCAGGTTAACGCCGTGTTCCCGCTGCCGGCGCAGGCATAAGGAGGCCAGATGCCGCATTTTATCGCCGAGTGTAGCGACAATATCCGCGAACAGGCCGATTTACCGGGCCTGTTCGCCAAAGTCAACGAGGCGCTGGCCGCCACCGGTATTTTCCCGATCGGTGGTATTCGCAGCCGCGCCCACTGGCTGGATACCTGGCAGATGGCCGACGGCAAGCATGATTACGCCTTCGTGCATATGACGCTGAAGATCGGCGCCGGGCGCAGTCTGGAGAGCCGCCAGGAAGTGGGCGAAATGCTGTTTGCGCTGATCAAAGCCCACTTCGCCACGCTGATGGAGAGCCGCTACCTGGCGCTGTCGTTCGCCATGGAAGAGCTGGATCCGACGCTGAACTACAAACAGAACAACGTGCACGCGTTATTTAAATAATGCGCAAATTGCCCGGTGGCGCTGCGCTTACCGGGCCTACAGCGGCCATGAATTTGTAGGCCGGATAAGCGAAGCGCCATCCGGCAATATAATGCCACAGGAATCTCTATGCTCGATAAACAGACCCGTACCCTGATTGCCCAGCGGCTGAACCAGGCCGAAAAACAGCGTGAACAGATCCGCGCGATCTCACTGGATTATCCGTCGATCACCATTGAAGACGCCTACGCCGTCCAGCGCGAGTGGGTCGAGATGAAGATCGCCGAAGGCCGCGTGCTCAAAGGCCACAAGATCGGCCTGACCTCTAAAGCGATGCAGGCCAGTTCGCAGATCAGCGAGCCGGATTACGGCGCGCTGCTCGACGATATGTTCTTCCACGACGGCAGCGACATTCCCACCGACCGCTTCATCGTTCCGCGTATCGAAGTCGAACTGGCGTTCGTGCTGGCGAAACCGCTGCGCGGCCCAAACTGCACGCTGTTTGATGTCTACAACGCCACCGATTACGTCATCCCGGCGCTGGAGCTTATCGACGCGCGCTGCCACAACATCGATCCGGAAACCCAGCGTCCACGCAAAGTGTTCGACACCATCTCCGACAATGCCGCCAACGCCGGGGTGATCCTCGGCGGCCGGCCGATCAAACCAGACGAACTCGACCTGCGCTGGATCTCCGCCCTGCTGTACCGCAACGGGGTGATTGAAGAGACCGGCGTCGCCGCGGGCGTACTTAACCATCCGGCGAACGGCGTGGCCTGGCTGGCCAACAAGCTGGCGCCGTATGACGTCCAGCTCGAGGCCGGGCAAATTATCCTCGGCGGCTCCTTCACCCGTCCGGTCCCGGCGCGCAAAGGCGATACCTTCCACGTCGACTACGGCAACATGGGCGCAATTAGCTGCCGCTTTGTTTGAGGAGAGCAACATGAACAACGCTTTTAAAGAGGCGCTCAAGGCCGGGCGTCCGCAAATCGGCCTGTGGCTTGGGTTGTGCAGCAGCTACAGCGCCGAACTACTGGCCGGCGCCGGCTTCGACTGGTTACTGATCGACGGCGAACACGCGCCCAACAATGTGCAAACGGTGCTGACCCAGCTTCAGGCCATTGCCCCTTATCCCAGCCAGCCGGTGGTCCGCCCGTCGTGGAACGATCCGGTGCAGATCAAACAGCTGCTGGACGTTGGCGCGCAAACCCTGCTGGTGCCGATGGTGCAGAATGCCGAAGAAGCGCGGCTGGCGGTAAGATCCACCCGCTACCCGCCTGCCGGCATCCGCGGCGTCGGCAGCGCGCTGGCCCGCGCCTCACGCTGGAATCGCGTCCCGGACTATATCCACCAGGCCAACGACGCGATGTGCGTGCTGGTACAGATTGAGACCCGCGAAGCGCTGAAAAACCTGCCGCAGATCCTCGATGTCGAAGGCGTGGATGGCGTGTTTATCGGCCCGGCGGATCTCAGCGCCGATATGGGCTTTGGCGGCAATCCGCAGCACCCGGAAGTGCAGGCCGCCATCGAAAGCGCTATTCAGCAGATCCGCCAGGCCGGCAAGGCGCCGGGGATCCTGATGGCCAATGAGCAGTTGGCGAAGCGCTATCTCGAACTGGGCGCGCTGTTCGTCGCCGTCGGCGTCGATACCACCCTGCTGGCCCGCGGCGCGGAAGCGCTGGCCGCCCGTTTTAATCACACCGCTACAACCACAACCGATAACAATAAATCCGTCTACTAAACGGATAATGTGGAGCGCAACATGACTACCTCTACCCTGCAACACAATGATAATAAAGCCGCTGAAGTCGAAAACCGGGTGATCAAAAAGCTGTTCCGCCGCCTGATCAGCTTCCTGTTTGTTCTCTTTGTTTTCTCATTTTTGGACCGAATTAATATCGGCTTCGCCGGCCTGACGATGGGTAAAGACCTCGGTCTGACCTCCACCATGTTCGGCCTGGCGGCGACGCTGTTCTACGTCACCTACGTGCTGTGCGGGATCCCCAGCAATATTATGCTGGCAAAGGTCGGCGCGCGCCGCTGGATCGCCGGGATTATGGTGGTCTGGGGAATAGCCTCCACCTGCACCATGTTCGCCACCAGCCCGCACACGCTGTACATCCTGCGGATGCTGGTCGGCATCGCCGAAGCCGGTTTTCTGCCGGGGATCCTCGTTTATCTGACCTGGTGGTTCCCGGCCTACCACCGCGCCCGCGCCAACGCCCTGTTTATGATCGCCATGCCGGTCACCATGATGCTCGGCTCGATTCTTTCCGGCTATATTCTGGCGCTCGACGGCGTGTGGAACCTGAAGGGCTGGCAGTGGCTGTTCCTGCTGGAAGGACTGCCGTCGGTGGTGCTCGGCGTCGTCACCTGGTTCTTCCTCCACGACACCCCGGATAAAGCCAGCTGGCTGGATAACGAAGAGAAGCAGGCGCTGAAGTCGATGATCGATCGCGAACGGGAACATGCGGCGATCGTTCCGGCTTCGCCGCGTTCCACGCTGCGCGAAGTGCTGACGCCGGCGGTGCTGATGTATACCCTCGCCTACTTCTGCCTGACCAACACCCTTAGCGCGATTAACATCTGGACTCCGCAGATCCTGCAGAGCTTCAACACCGGCAGCAGCAACATCATGATCGGCCTGCTGGCGGCGATCCCGCAGTTCTGCACCATCTTCGGCATGATCTGGTGGAGCCGCCGCTCCGACCGGCGCAAAGAGCGCAAGATGCATACCATCCTGCCCTACTTGTTCGCCGCGGCGGGTTGGCTGCTGGCTTCGGCAACGCACCACAGCCTGATCCAGCTGATCGGCATTATTATGGCGTCGGTGGGATCCTTTACCGCGATGGCCATTTTCTGGACCACCCCGGATCGGGTGATCAGCCTGCAGTCGCGCGCGGTGGCGCTGGCGGTGATCAACGCTATCGGCAACGTCGGCTCTGCCGTCAGCCCGCTGTTGATCGGCATTTTGCGCGATACCACCGGCAGCTTTAGCTCCGGGCTGTGGTTTGTCGCCGGCTTGCTGATTGTCGGCGCGCTGGTACTCACCCGCATTCCGATGAGCCAGCGCGATGACGCCGCTACAGCGCCTGGCCTGGCGGCGCAGAAAGGCCACTAAGGAGCGGGTATGTGCCAGCATTCAATCGCCAACATCGACATCAATAAAGATTACGATGAAAGTCTGGGCACCGAAGAGGTGCACTATCAGTCGTTTGCCCGCATGGCGGCCTTTTTTGGCCGCGACATGCAGGCGCATCGCCACGACCGCTATTTTCAGATGCACTTTCTTGATACCGGGCAGATTGAGCTGCAGCTCGACGACCATCGCTATTCGGTGCAGGCGCCGCTGTTTGTGTTAACGCCGCCCTCGGTGCCGCACGCGTTTATTACCGAGTCCGATAGCGATGGCCACGTGTTGACGGTACATGAGGAGCTCATCTGGCCGCTGCTGGAGGTGCTCTATCCCGGCACGCGGGAGACTTTCGGTCTGCCGGGGATCTGCCTGTCGCTGGCGGATAAACCCGACGAGCTGGCGGCGCTGGCGCACTACTGGCAGCTGATTCGCCGTGAATCTACCGCCCAGTTGCCGGGGCGTGAACACACCCTGGCACTGCTGGCGCAGTCGGTATTTACCCTGCTGCTGCGTAATGCGAAGCTCGACGATCACGCCGCCAGCGGCATGCGCGGCGAGCTGAAATTATTCCAGCGCTTTAACCAGATGATCGACAGCCATTACCATCAGCACTGGACGGTACCGGATTATGCCAACGAGCTACATCTGACCGAATCGCGCTTGACCGACATCTGCCGCCGCTTCGCCAACCGCCCGCCGAAGCGGCTGATATTCGACCGCCAGCTACGCGAGGCAAAGCGGCTGCTGCTGTTTTCCGATAGCGCGGTCAATGAGATAGCCTGGCAGCTGGGGTTTAAAGACCCCGCCTATTTCGCTCGTTTTTTTAGCCGCCAGGTCGGCTGTTCGCCCAGCAGCTACCGGGCGCAAAAAGTACCGGTGTCGTAATTCCCCGGCGGCGCTGCGCTTACCTGGGCTACGCTCCGTAGGGCGGGTAAGCGCAGCGCCACCCGCCAAAAGCTGCAGAGATCACAAAATTGACTCCCGCCTGAAAAGTACCCGCCGTTGTCGCAAACGTCCCTTCACGAAACACGCAATAACCGCTTCAATTAAACAACAAAAACAAAACATATATTTAACATTATTATTCCGATAAATACTGAAGAGGCCCCTATGAAACCTGAAGATTTCCGCGCCGACGCGAAACGCCCGTTAACTGGCGAAGAGTATTTAAAAAGCCTGCAGGATGGCCGCGAAATTTATATCTACGGCGAGCGCGTGAAGGATGTCACCACGCACCCGGCTTTCCGTAATGCCGCGGCTTCCGTCGCTCAGCTATACGATGCGCTGCACAAACCGGAAATGCAGGATTCCCTGTGCTGGGGCACCGATACCGGCAGCGGCGGCTACACCCACAAATTCTTCCGCGTGGCGAAAAGCGCCGACGATCTGCGCCAGCAGCGCGACGCTATCGCCGAGTGGTCGCGCTTAAGCTACGGCTGGATGGGCCGTACTCCGGACTATAAAGCCGCCTTCGGCTGCGCGCTGGGCGCCAACCCGGCGTTTTACGGCCAGTTCGAGCAAAACGCCCGCAACTGGTACACCCGCATTCAGGAAACCGGCCTGTACTTTAACCACGCTATCGTCAACCCGCCGATCGACCGCCATAAGCCGGCCGATGAAGTGAAGGACGTCTACATCAAGCTGGAAAAAGAGACCGATGCCGGGATCATCGTCAGCGGCGCGAAAGTGGTCGCCACCAACTCAGCGCTGACCCACTACAACATGATCGGCTTCGGCTCCGCGCAGGTGATGGGCGAGAACCCAGACTTCGCGCTGATGTTCGTTGCGCCGATGGATGCCGAAGGCGTCAAGCTTATCTCCCGCGCCTCCTATGAAATGGTCGCCGGCGCAACCGGATCGCCGTACGACTACCCGCTTTCCAGCCGTTTCGACGAGAACGACGCGATTCTGGTGATGGATAAAGTGCTGATCCCATGGGAGAACGTGCTGATTTATCGCGACTTTGACCGCTGCCGCCGCTGGACCATGGAAGGCGGTTTCGCCCGCATGTACCCGCTGCAGGCCTGCGTGCGCCTGGCGGTAAAACTGGACTTTATCACCGCCCTGCTGAAGCGTTCTCTGGAATGTACCGGCACCCTCGAATTCCGCGGCGTGCAGGCCGACCTCGGCGAAGTGGTGGCGTGGCGCAACATGTTCTGGGCATTAAGCGATTCCATGTGCTCTGAAGCGACGCCGTGGGTCAACGGCGCATGGCTGCCGGATCACGCCGCGCTGCAGACCTATCGCGTGATGGCGCCGATGGCCTACGCCAAGATCAAAAACATCATCGAGCGTAACGTCACCAGCGGCCTGATTTATCTGCCGTCCAGCGCCCGCGATCTGAACAACCCGCAGATCGACCAGTATCTGGCGAAGTACGTGCGCGGCTCCAACGGTATGGATCACGTTGAACGTATCAAGATCCTCAAACTGATGTGGGACGCCATCGGCAGCGAATTCGGCGGCCGCCATGAACTGTATGAGATCAACTACTCCGGTAGCCAGGATGAAATTCGCCTGCAGTGTCTGCGTCAGGCGCAGAGCTCGGGCAATATGGACAAGATGATGGCGATGGTTGACCGCTGCCTGTCCGAATACGATCAGAACGGCTGGACGGTGCCGCATCTGCACAATAACTCTGATATCAATATGTTGGATAAGCTGCTGAAGTAATTCACAGCGGGAGGTCATAATGCAATTAGATGAACAACGCCTGCATTTTCGCGATGCCATGGCCAGCCTGTCGGCGGCGGTTAACGTTGTCACCACCGCTGGTGAAGCCGGCCGCTGCGGTATCACCGCCACCGCGGTATGCTCGGTGACGGATACCCCGCCGTCGGTGATGGTTTGTATCAATGCTAACAGCGCGATGAACCCGGTATTTCAGGGCAACGGCAAGTTGTGCATCAACGTGCTGAACCACGAACAGGAAATCATGGCCCGTCATTTCGCCGGGATGACCGGGGTGACGATGGAAGATCGCTTTGCCCTCAGCGGCTGGCAGCAGGGCGCGCTCGGGCAGCCGGTGCTGAAAGGCTCGCTGGCCAGTCTCGAAGGCGAGATTAGCCAGGTGCAAACCATTGGTACCCACCTGGTGTATCTGGTGGAGATCCGCAATATTACCCTGAGCCCGCAAGGGCACGGCCTGATTTACTTTAAACGCCGTTTCCATCCGGTGATGATGGAAATGGAAGTCGCGGTGTAATGGCCCCGTCTGCTCCTCTCCGCCCGGGGAGGAGCCTTATCTTTCATGACCATCTTCCCGGCTATAATACCCTGTGATCTCAATCACATATTTATCTCCTGTTCACTTCATAGCCAACCGCTTACCCCAGCTAGCGACCGCTTAACCCCCCATACAACCACTCACTCATTTACCCAACTTTACGCGCACAACGTTCTGGCAAGATCGGTGCAGCCTAGCTAATCAATACCTCCACCAACCCAAACACAAAACCAGACGGCTTCGGCCAATTATTAATCTAATTAACGCCAGGTTTTACTATGGATACCAAAAAACTAGCACATACCCTGGGTGATTCTCGGAATCATCGGGGCATTTTGCCTCTCAGTCGTCGCGTTACGCCGCGGTGAGCACGTCAGTGCCCTGTGGATCGTCGTCGCGTCGGTTTCCGTGTACCTCGTCGCCTACCGTTACTACAGCCTGTATATCGCGCAGAAGGTGATGAAGCTTGACCCGACGCGCGCGACGCCGGCGGTCATTAATAACGATGGCCTGAACTACGTGCCGACCAACCGCTACGTGCTGTTTGGCCACCACTTCGCCGCCATTGCCGGCGCTGGCCCGCTGGTTGGCCCAGTGCTGGCCGCGCAGATGGGTTATCTGCCGGGCACCCTCTGGCTGCTGGCCGGCGTGGTGCTGGCGGGCGCGGTGCAGGACTTCATGGTGCTGTTTATCTCCTCGCGGCGTAACGGCGCCTCGCTGGGCGAGATGATCAAACAGGAAATGGGGCCGATTCCCGGTTCTATCGCGCTGTTTGGCTGCTTCCTGATTATGATCATCATCCTCGCGGTGCTGGCATTAATCGTAGTGAAAGCGCTGGCGGAAAGCCCGTGGGGCGTCTTTACCGTCTGCTCGACGGTGCCTATCGCGCTGTTTATGGGTATCTACATGCGTTTCCTGCGCCCTGGCCGCGTGGGTGAAGTCTCGGTTATCGGTATCGTGCTGCTGGTGGCGTCCATCTGGTTCGGCGGCATCATTGCCCACGACCCGTACTGGGGCCCGGCGCTGACCTTTAAAGACACCACCATCACCTTTACTCTGATTGGCTACGCATTCATCTCCGCGCTGCTGCCGGTATGGCTAATTCTGGCGCCGCGCGACTATCTGGCCACCTTCCTGAAAATCGGCGTGATCGTCGGCCTGGCGCTGGGGATCGTTATCCTCAACCCGGACCTGAAAATGCCGGCAGTGACCCAGTACATTGATGGTACCGGCCCGCTGTGGAAAGGCGCGCTGTTCCCGTTCCTGTTTATTACTATCGCCTGCGGCGCGGTCTCCGGCTTCCATGCGCTGATCGCCTCTGGTACTACGCCGAAACTGCTGGCCAACGAAACCGACGCCCGCTTCATCGGCTACGGCGCAATGCTGATGGAATCCTTTGTTGCGGTCATGGCGCTGGTGGCTGCTTCAATTATCGAGCCGGGTCTCTACTTCGCGATGAATACCCCGCCGGCAGGCCTTGGCATCGTCATGCCGAACCTGCATGAAATGGGTGGTGAAAACGCGGCAATGATCGCTGCGCAGTTGAAAGAAGTGACCGTCCACGCGGCGGCGACCGTCAGCTCCTGGGGCTTCGTGATTTCGCCTGAGCAAATCCTGCAAACGGCGAAAGATATCGGCGAACCTTCGGTACTGAACCGCGCTGGCGGCGCGCCGACGCTGGCCGTCGGTATTGCCCACGTGTTCCATAAAATCATCCCGATGGCGGATATGGGCTTCTGGTACCACTTCGGTATCCTGTTTGAAGCGCTGTTTATCCTTACCGCGCTGGATGCCGGTACCCGTGCTGGCCGCTTTATGTTGCAGGATTTACTGGGCAACTTCGTACCGTTCCTGAAAAAAACCGACTCGCTGGTCGCCGGTATTATCGGTACCGCCGGCTGCGTCGGGCTATGGGGCTACCTGCTGTATCAGGGCGTGGTCGACCCTCTGGGCGGCGTCAAGAGCCTGTGGCCGCTGTTCGGTATCTCTAACCAGATGCTGGCCGCGGTGGCGCTGGTGCTCGGCACCGTGGTGCTGGTCAAAATGCAGCGAACCAAGTACATCTGGGTCACCGTGATCCCGGCCGCCTGGCTGCTGCTGTGCACCACCTGGGCGCTGGGCCTGAAACTGTTCAGCACCAACCCGCAGATGGAAGGCTTCTTCTTTATGGCTCAGCAGTATAAAGAGAAGATTGCCGCCGGCGGCGAGCTAACCGCGCAGCAGGTTGCCAACATGAACCATATTGTGGTCAACAACTACACCAACGCCGGCCTGAGCATTCTGTTCCTGGTGGTGGTGTACAGCATCATCTTCTACGGCATCAAAACCTGGATCAATGTCCGCAACAATAAGGTGCGCACCGACAAAGAGACCCCGTACGTACCGGTACCGGAAGGCGGCGTGAAGACCTCGTCACATCATTAACCCTGAAGCCGGATGGCGCTATGCTTATCCGGCCTACAAAAAGCGCATCAACGTAGGCCGGATAAGGCGCTAGCCGCCATCCGGCTTTATTCGTTATCTGGAACTAACAATGTTTGGTAACTTAGGTCAGGCAAAAAAATATCTCGGTCAGGCGGCGAAAATGCTGATTGGCATTCCGGATTACGACAACTACGTCACGCATATGCAAACCAACCATCCGGACCAGCCGTACATGACTTACGAAGAATTCTTCCGCGAACGCCAGCAGGCCCGCTACGGCGGCGACGGCAAAGGCGGCGTACGCTGCTGTTAATGGAGGCAATAATGGCACCGATTGCAGTCACCTTATTAACCGGTTTTCTCGGCGCAGGAAAAACCACCCTGTTGCGCCACATCCTTAATGAGCAGCACGGTTTCAAAATCGCCGTGATTGAGAACGAATTTGGCGAAGTATCCGTTGACGATCAACTCATTGGCGACCGCGCCACGCAGATTAAAACCCTGACCAACGGCTGCATCTGCTGCACGCGCTCCAACGAACTGGAAGATGCCCTACTCGATCTGCTCGACAGCCGCGATCGCGGCGACATTGCCTTCGACCGGCTGGTGATTGAGTGCACCGGCATGGCCGACCCGGGGCCGATTATTCAGACCTTTTTCTCCCACGAGACGCTTTGCGAACGCTATCTGCTCGACGGCGTTATCGCGCTGGTCGACGCCGTGCATGCCGACCAGCAGATGAATCAGTTCACCATCGCCCAGTCGCAGGTCGGCTACGCGGACCGGATTTTGTTAACCAAAACCGATGTTGCCGGCGAAGCCGAAAAGCTACGCGAGCGCCTGGCGCGCATCAATGCGCGGGCGCCGATTTATACCGTCACCCATGGCGATATCGACCTGAGCCAGCTGTTTAATACCCGCGGTTTTATGCTGGAAGAGAACGTCATCAGCGACAAACCGCGTTTTCATTTTGTGGCGGAAAAGCAGAACGACGTCTCGTCGATTGTGGTCGAGCTCGACTATCCGGTGGATATCAGCGAGGTATCGCGGGTGATGGAAAATCTGCTGCTCTCCTTCGCCGAGCAACTGATGCGCTATAAAGGGATGCTGTGGATCGACGGCGAGCCAAATCGCCTGCTGTTCCAGGGCGTGCAGCGCCTCTACAGCGCCGACTGGGATCGGCCATGGGGCGATGAAACGCCGCATAGCACGCTAGTGTTTATCGGCATTCAACTGCCGGAAGCGGAGATTCGCGCGGCGTTTGCCGGGCTACGCAAATAGCCGCGGCAAAAAGGATACCCTCTCCCGATGGGAGAGGGTATCAGCACGTTGCCTAGCTTAGCGGCGAACGACCACCAGTTTCTGATTCACAAACTCTTTGATACCGAGGTCGGAGAGCTCGCGGCCAAAGCCGGAACGCTTCACGCCGCCAAAAGGCAGCTCCGGCGCGGTATCCGTTAACCAGTTGATATAGACCATTCCGGTTTCAATCCGCGAGGCCATACGCTTCGCCCGCTCAATGTCCTGGCTGAATACCGCGCCGCCTAAACCGTAGTGGGAATCGTTGGCAAGCTTAATTGCCTCATCATCATCTTTCACCACGTAAATCTGCGCCACCGGGCCAAAGAACTCTTCAAAGTACGCCGGATTATCGCGGGTAATTCCCGTCAGAATGGTGGGTTCATAGAAGTTACCTTCCCCCGAAACCGGCTTGCCGCCGAGGTGTAATTTGGCGCCATGCTTCACCGCCTCGTCCACCTGTTTGCTTAAGCCTTCCAGCGCCTCTTTCGACGAAAGCGGGCCAAGGGTGGTGCTCTCATCCAGCGGATCGCCGATCTTCACCTGGCGGAAGGCATCGCTAAATTTGGTCAGGAACGACTCGGCGATCTTTTCATGCAGAATAAAGCGCTTGGCGGCGGTGCAAACCTGCCCGGCGTTGTTCAGCCGCGCCTGTACGCCAATTTTCACCGCGCGCTCCAGGTCGGCATCATCAAGCACCACAAACACATCGTTGCCGCCCAACTCCAGCGTCGCTTTCTTAATATGTTTCGCCGCCTGCGCCGCCACAATGCCGCCCGCTTTTTCCGACCCCGTCAGCGCCACGCCCTGCACCCGGTCGTCGGCGATAATTTTCGCCACCTGATCCTGGGAGATAAACAGATTGGTCCACGCCCCTTCCGGCGCGCCAGCCTCGCGCACCAAGTGCGCGAAGGTCTCGGCACAGTGCGGGACAATGCTGGCATGTTTGGCGATAACCGGATTACCGGCCGCCAGGTTTGGCGCCAGCACGCGCATTAACTGGTAATAGGGGAAGTTCCAGGGTTCTACCGCCATTAAGACGCCGATGGGATGGTGTTCAACCCAGGCTTCGCCAAGCTCGGAGGGATACTTCACCGGCGCGAGGAATTGTTTGGCGTTATCGGCATAATAGCGGGCGATCTGCGCGCAAAGTTTGACCTCGCCGCGGCTCTGTTTAATCAGCTTGCCCATCTCCTGACTGGCAATTTTCGCCAGCTCCTCCGCCCGGCTGTCGATAAGGTCGGCAAGCTTATGCAGCACCGGCAGACGCTGTGCAATATCACCTTTCGCCCACGCAGAATGATAAAGCGCATCCGCCTGCTGCAGCGCCGCCTCCACGTCAGCATCGCTATGCGCAGAATAGGTTTTAATCAGTTGGTTATTCGCAGGATTCACTGTCTGATAAGCCATATCGCATGTCTCCTTGTTATCGCTATTAACGCAGTCAAAAATGCCGCTAAGGATATTAAGGGTAGTCGAGATGGCTGACGATGCGGGTAAAGTTAGGTATATCCGGAATATTCCATGACATCTGCCAACAGGCAGTTGAGAACGCCGCTCAAGGAAGCCACGCTATCAATGAGGCGACATAGCGATCTCTTCTTCTGCTAAACCGGTAATTTTCAATACCGTATCCCGGGCTATACCGTCGGCCAGCATTATCCGCGCAATCCGCAGCGCCTCGGCGTGCTGCCCTTCTTGCCGCCCTTCTTGCCGCCCTTCTTGTCTGCCTTCAAGCCGTCCTTCGCGCTTGCCTTTTCTGCGGCCGACTTCCTGTAATCTTTCGGCGATGGTCATCAATCTCTCCCTATGTTGAGGAACCCGATGCGCGACTTCGCGGATAAACCGGCCAAAGCGGCGCGCGTTGCCAGTTTTCAGCAGATAATTAAATAGCGTTTTTAGCTGCCTGTCATTAGCGTAACCGTTAAGTAAAATCGACGTTAGCTGCTCAACAATCCCCATCAAATCGCGCTGACGAATATGTTTTTGCATCAATTCTAATAACGCCACGCGCCGGTGCCCCACAATTTCATCATCCGGGATAACCGTAATATCCACCAGCGGAAAGGGTGACGAATAAAGCGCCCGCGCCAGCTGTGGATCGGCAAAGTTGTCCAGCCAGTTGAGCGTCCAGGGATACGGCGACGCAGAACCATGATAGAACAGTATCGGCACCACCAGCGGCAAGGTTTTATGGCCGCCGTCAAGATGCCGCTGCATCGCGGCAACAGCATAGCGCATCAGGCGAAATGCCATCTGCATATCGGGTGAACTTTGATGCTCAATAACCACATAAATGTAACCCTCGCCAGAAGCGGTTTTTAGCGACCACAGCACATCCGAATACCAGGCACGCAGGTTCTCCTCGATAAAACTACCCGATTCCAGTTGTAGCGAATTTAGATCGCAAATCTGACGCAGCGCGGGCGGTAAGTGGATCGCCAGAAAATCACGAGCGGTTTCAGCATGTGTAAGAAACTGTTTGAAAACCGCATCATGCGGCGTCGACGTTGTGGACCTTTCCATGTGTTCGCCCCAGCAAGCCAATCCTGTGGCGACTTTATGCTGCTGAATTGTCCCTGACACTCGACAATCCGCGTTTTTACGCGCCGTGCCGAAAGCTAATTTCCGCGTGCTGCAAGCGTGACCTGACTTTGGCAGCCCACTCGCAATTTCACCTGCGCGTACAGGAAGTTGTGCCGATTTTTGCATGACCTCGCCGTCAGGTTATATGCTTAAGCCTATGGAAAAAATTGCTGAATTAAAACGCGCTAAGCTGTTGGCGCTGTCGCTGCTGCTGATTGCGGCGGCGCTATTTATTACCACACTCCTGCTGCCGCCGACGCCGTGGGTCAGCGCGCTGAAGGCCATTTCCGAAGCGGCGATGGTTGGGGCGCTGGCCGACTGGTTTGCGGTGGTAGCCCTGTTTCGCCGCATTCCACTGCCGTTTGTCGCCCGCCATACGGCGATTATCCCGCGTAATAAAGACCGTATCGCCGACAATCTTGGCCATTTCGTGCAGGAGAAATTTCTCGATACCCCATCGCTGGTCGCGCTGATCCGCCGCTATGAACCAGCCCTGATGCTCGGAAACTGGTTTAGCCAGCCCGAAAACGCGCGCCGCGTAGGCCAGCATCTGCTGCAGGTGATGAGCGGTTTTCTCGAACTCACCGACGATACCCGCATTCAGCGCCTGCTGCGACGCGCGGTACATAAAGCGATTGATAAGGTCGACCTGACGCAGACCAGCGCCATGATGCTGGAGGGGCTGACCCGCGATAATCGCCATCAGAAGCTGCTGGATTCGCTGATAAGCCAGCTTATCGCCCTGCTGCAGCGCGACAGCTCTCGCGCCTTTATCGCCCGCGGCATTGTCCACTGGCTGGAAACCGAACACCCGTTGAAAGCTAAAATTTTACCGACCGAGTGGCTCGGCGAACACAGCGCCGAAATGGTGACGGATGCGGTGAATACGCTGCTTGATGAAGTCAGCCAGGACCGCGCGCATCAGATTCGTCAGGCCTTCGACCGCGCGGCGCAGAAGCTTATCGACAACCTGAAATCCGATCCGCAAATGGCGCAAAAAGCCGATAACATCAAAGCGTATTTAAAAAACGACGAGACCTTTAACCGTTATCTCGGCGAGGTGTGGGCCGACCTGCGCGGTTGGGTAAAAAACGATATCAACAGCGACGATTCACGCATCAAGCAGCGGATCGCCGAGGCCGGTCAATGGTTTGGTGAAACGCTGGTACGCGACGACGCGCTGCGCGAATCGCTGAACGAACACCTGGAGCAGGCGGCGCATCGGGTGGCGCCGGAATTTGCCACCTTCCTGACCCGCCATATCAGCGACACGGTCAAAAGCTGGGACCCGCGCGATATGTCGCGACAGATCGAGCTCAACATCGGTAAGGACCTGCAGTTTATTCGCATCAACGGCACGCTGGTCGGCGGCACCATCGGCCTCGGCCTGTGGCTGTTATCGCAAATTCCGTCGCTGCTGCATCTGCATATTGGCTGAAAATGGTAGCATCATAACCATTCTTACGATCACTACCCGACGGCAAGGAGACGGCTATGTCATGGATTTCGCGATTGGGCGCCCGCTACTGCGCATCGCTGTTCTTTCCGATGGCGCTGATCCTGTATGACTTCTCCGCCTATCTGACCACCGATCTGATCCAGCCGGGGATCCTCCACGTGGTGCGGGATTTCAATGCCGATGTGGCGCTGGCTCCGGCGTCGGTGAGCCTGTATATGGCCGGCGGGATGGCGCTGCAGTGGCTACTGGGGCCGCTTTCCGATCGTATTGGCCGCCGGCCGGTATTGCTAAGCGGCGCGCTGATTTTCACCCTCGCCTGTTTCGCCACGCTGTGGACGACCTCAATGACCCAGTTTCTGATTGCCCGCTTCGTGCAGGGCACCAGCATCTGTTTTATCGCCACCGTCGGCTACGTGAGCGTGCAGGAAGCCTATGACGAAAAGCGGTCGATCAAGCTGATGGCGGTGATCACCTCCATCGTGCTGGTCGCGCCGATCGTCGGCCCGCTTTCCGGGGCGGCGCTGATGCACTTTATTCACTGGAAAGCGCTGTTTGGCATTATTGCCGCGATGGGGTTGGTGGCCTGGCTGGGTTTACTGTTTAACATGCCGGAGACGGTGCGCCGCGGCGACGTGCCGTTTAGCCCGCTCGGCGTGGCGCGCGATTTTCGCGACGTCTTCCGTAACCGCATCTTTATACTTGGCGCCGCCACGCTGGCGTTGAGCTACATTCCGCTGATGAGTTGGGTGGCGGTATCGCCGGTGATTTTAATGGATGCCGGCGGACTCACCACCAGCGAGTTTGCATGGAGCCAGGTACCGGTCTTCAGCGCGGTCATTATCGCCAACCTGTCGGTGGCGCGCTGGGTGAAAGACCCCACCCGCCCGCGCTTTGTGCTCAGTGCCGTGCCCATCCAGATGATCGGCCTGGCGATCCTGATTGTCGGTAATCTGGCGTGGCCGCACGTTTGGCTGTGGTCGGTGCTTGGTACCTGTTTCTACGCATTCGGTATCGGGCTGATTTTCCCGACGCTATTCCGTTTTACCCTGTTTTCCAATGATTTGCCGAAAGGCACCGTTTCCGCCTCGCTGAATATCGTGATCCTCAGCGTCAGCGCGTTATCGATTGAAGGCGCGCGCTGGCTGTGGTTCCATGGCGGAAGATTACCGTTCCATCTGTTGGCGGTGGTCGCCGGGATCGTCGCCGCCTGCACTCTGGCCGGATTGTTACGCAATTTGCGTCAGCGTTCAGAGGCGGTTATCGAAGCCCGACAATCCTGATTAACCCACAGAGAGTAACCACGCATGAGCGATATTGAACTCAGCCAGGCGCAGCGCGATCTGCTGCGCGAGCGGCTAAGCAAATACTGCGAAGAGACCTTTAACCTTGAGCTGGAACAGTTCGACGCCGAGTTTTTTGTCGACTTTATCGCTAAAGAACTGGGGCCTCTGTTCTACAACGCCGGTATTGAGGAAGCCATCCGTACCCATCTGGCCTGGAGCGAGCGGATCCAGGAAGAGATGGATTTAAAGAAGGTCTATTAACCCCGCCGGGATGGGCGAGAGATCAATAAATACTCACAAATAACATGGTTATAATGGCGACTCTTTCATCATCTCCCGTGTACGGGGAAGGAAAATCATGTCGCTCATCACCGATCTACCCGCCATCTTCGATCAATTCTCAGAAGCTCGCCAGAAAGGCTTTCTCACCGTCATGGAGCTCAAAGAGCAGAACGTGCCGCTGGTAGGCACCTACTGCACCTTTATGCCGCAGGAGATAGCCATGGCGGCGGGCGCCGTCGTCGTCTCGCTGTGCTCCACTTCCGATGAGACTATTGAAGAGGCGGAGAAAGACCTGCCGCGCAACCTCTGCCCGCTGATCAAGAGCAGCTACGGCTTTGGCAAAACCGATAAATGCCCCTACTTTTACTTCTCTGACCTGGTGGTCGGCGAAACCACCTGCGACGGCAAAAAGAAGATGTACGAGTACATGGCCGAGTTCAAAGCGGTGCACGTCATGCAGTTGCCGAACAGCGCCAGCGACGCCGCCTCCCGCGCGTTATGGAAAGCGGAAATCAAACGCCTGCAGCAGGCGATTGAAACGCGTTTCGCTACCCCCATCAGCGAAGCGGCGATGCGTGAGGCCATCGTGCTGAAAAACCGCGAACGCCGGGCGCTGGCCCATTTCTATCGCCTTGGCCAGCTCAATCCGCCGGCGCTTAGCGGCAGCGATATTCTGAAAGTGGTCTATGGCGCGACCTTCCGCTTCGACAAAAGCGCGCTGATTGACGAACTCAACGCGATGGCGGAACGTATCCATCAGCAATGGCAAGAAGGCCAACGGCTGGCGTCCCGTCCGCGTATTCTGATCACCGGCTGCCCGATCGGCGGCGCGGCGGAAAAAGTGGTGCGCGCTATCGAAGACAACGGCGGCTGGGTAGTGGGCTATGAGAACTGCACCGGCGCCAAAGCTACCGAGCGCTGCGTGGCGGAGGACGGCGATGTTTACGATGCCTTAACCGATAAATATCTCGCCATCGGTTGCTCCTGTATTTCTCCTAACGACCAGCGCCTGCAATTGCTAAGCCAGATGGTCGAAGAGTATCAGGCCGACGGCGTGGTCGATGTGATTCTGCAGGCCTGCCATACCTACGCCGTAGAATCGCTGGCGATTAAGCGTCACGTACGCCAGCAGCACGACATCCCCTATATCGCGATTGAAACCGACTATTCGACGGCCGACCTCGGCCAGCTAAGCACCCGCGTCGCCGCCTTTATTGAAATGCTATAAGGAGCGCGCGTGATTTATACGATAGGTATTGATTCCGGCTCCACCGCGACCAAGGGTATCCTGCTGGCAGACGGCATCATCGTGCGCCGTTTTCTCTGTCCGACGCCCTTTCGCCCCGCCGACGCCATTCACGAGGCCTGGGAGACGCTGCGCGCAGGCCTCGCGGTAACGCCTTTTTTAACCCTCACCGGCTATGGCCGCCAGTTGGTCGATTTCGCCGATAAGCAGGTGACCGAGATTTCCTGTCACGGGCTCGGCGCGCGTCTGCTGGCGCCGGAAACCCGCACAGTGATTGATATCGGCGGCCAGGACAGCAAAGTCATCCAGTTGGATGCGCAGGGCAACCTCAGCGACTTTCTGATGAATGACAAATGCGCCGCCGGCACCGGCCGCTTCCTCGAAGTGATCTCGCGAACCCTCGGCGCCAGCGTCGAACAGCTGGACGCCATTACCCAAGGCGTAGAACCGCACGCCATCACCAGCATGTGCACGGTATTTGCCGAATCGGAAGTGATCAGCCTGCGTTCCGCCGGAGTCTCTCCGGAGTCAATTCTGGCCGGGGTGATCAACGCCATGGCGCGGCGCAGCGCGAACTTTATCGGCCGCTTATCGGCACAGGGGCCGCTGCTGTTTACCGGCGGCGTCAGCCACTGCGCCGCCTTCGCCCGCATGCTGGAGATGCATGTCGGCATAGCGGTCGCCACCCATCCCGACGCCCAGTTCGCCGGAGCGATCGGCGCGGCGCTGATCGGCCAGCGCCAGAAGAGACGCCCATGAGCCGTTGGCTGTATCTGTTTCATTCCACCGTTGGCGTGGTGCGCACCCGCAAGGCGTTGCAGGCCGCCGGAGTTGCCTTTCAGATTCAGGATATTCCGCGCCAGCTGCGCGGCGGCTGCGGTCTGTGCATATTGATTGAGGGAAGCGAAGAAGCGGCGCGAAGCTGGATAATCGCCGGGCACACCGCGGCGCTATATCAGCAGAACGGGGAAGCGTGGCGCTGCATCGCCAGCTTCCCGCAGGAGGATTAATCGGTAATCACAAAGCGGGTCGGCGCAAAGCAGTTCAACACCCGATGCACGAGGAAAACCATGGTGAGCGTCGCCACCAGCGAGACCGTGACCGAGGTGATGCGGTACAGGTCGCTGAACACCAGATCCTGATCCGGATGCAGGTTCTGACCAAACATAATACCGATGGTGGTGATGCTGGCGAAGCCCACGCCGGCGCCCACTTTCTCCATTACATGCAGGCGGGCGCTGAAGGCCAGGCCAAGCCCAATTAGCGGCATCATCAGAACCATATGGTTGCTGAAATCATAGATAATCAGCTGCACCACCAGAATATACAGACAGGCCAGCACCACGCCCACCACCCGCCAGATCGAGCTAATCACCGCGCCGCGATAGTGCATCGGGAACAGGATCAGGATCCCGGCCATCAGCGCCGACAGCGAATCACTCAGGTCGCAGACCTGGAAAATCACGAAGATAATGGTCGCCACCGTACCGGAGAGCAGCGATTCATGGCGGATCCGCGCCGCGTCTTTCTCAATGCGCGGCGGCGGTTTGCGCGGTTCAACGTCCGGGATCAGATAGTGCAGCAGCGCGCTCAGCGCCACCGCCATCACGCAGGCTTCCATATTGGAGAACATCAGCGTGTGCCAGTTGCTGGTGGGATAGCTCATAAAGTTAAGCATCGTACTCTGGCACACCACGCCCATCGACCCCAGCAGGAACAGCGGCCCCTGGCTCATAAAGCGAAAGCGCATCACGTACAGGCCGAAGACGACCAGCGTCATGATGACCGGCCACTGCGACAGATAGCCGACGATCAGCACCATTTCGACGCAGTTGACCGCCGCGCTGAACACAAACTGCCGGGCGACGTGGCGGTTGAAGACCGGTACCAGCGACAGCAGCATCAGCGGATAGACGACGAAAAACACACCGTACTGCACGTCGTAGAAGGTTGAAATACTCAGCGCGATGGTACCGGCGACGGCGATCCGGACCGTCTGGCGAAAATCATTGGCCGTGTAGACGATATTGCCGTGCGGGGTAAAAACGCGCGCCAGGGTGTTAATAGACATAATGCAACCAGCTCACCAGATGGATCTGCAGGCCGGCAAAGGTGCGGGCGAATGGCCCATCGCTATTGTACAGCTGCACCGTAGCGCGGGCGCCGGTCGGCAACGGCTTGTCCAGCGGTTGATCGAGCGCGACGTGAATCCGCATGCGCTGCGCATCGCGCACCCAGCGGGTGGACTGCTCCGGCTGCGACAGTTGGCCATTCACCGCTTCCTGGCCGGCAAGAATACCGGCATCGCTACTGGTAACGTGCGCCGGGAAGACTTTACCCGGCAGCGCGTCGAACACTACTGCCGCGTCGGTATTCACCGCGGTGTGGCGCAGGCTTTTTTCGCGGAAGTCGGCGACGATATCGGTGTGGTTGTTGACCAGCGCCAGCACGGCGGTGGCGGCGGTGGCGTAAATCCCCGGATTAAGCTGTAGATTACTGACCATACCATCGGTCTCGGCGCGGACCTGGGTCCAGCCGAGATTGAGCTGCGCCTCTTCCAGCGCGTTGCGGTATTTTTGCAGCGTCACGTTGTGCTTATCATCGCGCTCGCCGCGCTGGATCAGCAGGTTCTGAATTTGCGCATTCAGAGCGCTGACCGATTGTTCGCTGGTCTGCCAGGTGGTGCGCACTTTATCAAGATCCGCTTGCGACACGTTCTGCAGGGTGCTCAGGCGCTGGTAGCGGTCGAGGGTGACTTTGTCATTACGCGCGGTGTACTGCGCGGTACGCAGGTTGGCGCGAGCGGCGGCGATTTGCGCATCCAACTGCTGGTTGCTCAGCTTCGCCTGTTCAAGGGCGATTTGCGCCGCTTCAACTTTATTAATGAATGGCGTTGGGTCGAGTTCATACAACAGCTCGCCCTTTTTCACCTGGCTATTGTTGTGCACGTAGACGTGCGAGACGTAGCCGGAGACCCGCGACGAGACCGGGGTCACCACGCGCATTACGGTGGAGTCCGGGGTCAGCGGGATCCAGATATCGGCAACGATAAACCAGGCGAATATCGCCAGGAAAGCGGCAATACTCACCCTTACCCAGCGGGCAAATTTTTGTTCTGGCGTCATCATAGTTTTTAGATCTTGTTATCTTCTTCGCGGATTGTCCGCAAGTTGCAGGCGATTTGATTTAATGTCGCGCTGAAGGTGTCGAGGTCCGCTTCGGGGATGGTTTCCGTCACGCGGTCTTGATAAGTCTCAATAACGCGGTTCAGCTTTTCAAGGATAGCGCGGCCTTCCGTCGTCAGCGTGAGCAGGCGAATGCGCTTGTCATATGGCGATGTGGAGCGCAGCAGATAGCCCTGCTTTTCCAGCTGCGTGAGGGTGCGCATCAGCGGCGGCAGTTCAATGCCCTGCACTTCCGCCAGTTCGCTCACCGAGACGTTGCACCCCAGCTGATGTAGCTGCATCAGCACCGTCCAGCTTGACTGGGTCAGGCCGGTATCGGTAATGGCGCTGTCGATAATCGCGCGCCACTGGCGCACCACCATCGCCATGCGCATCCCCATCGGGCGGCGGGCAAACCGTTCGTCTTCGGTCATCTTACTTTCCTCACTTAGCTGTGAGGAAAATAATACTTATCAGGGTAAGTATCAAGAAACAATGGGCGTAGAAGCATCAATTGGTAAATTTTGTGAATGTAAAATCCCCGGTCGCGCTAACGCTTACCGGGGCTACGAAAACGCACTTTTTAATTAATCTGATCGCGGCGCAGCCCAACATCTTTCAACTGTTCGTCGCTCATTCGCTGCAATGTTCTGCGTGTTTGCCCACGAAGCCACCATTTTTTAAACGCTCGCGCCAGAAATACCCAGCCGATAAACGGCTGTTTTGCCCGATTCTCGTGAAATTCCATCCTCTACCTCCTCGCCTTGCCAGAGACTTTATCTTCACGGATCCGGGCCTGAACAATACAGATTCACAAAACACTTTTCTTTAACATACAGATTAGCTAAAACGTACACTACACCTCATTTTTAACGCCTATCTGTACTGGTTTATCCATCTGTATGGCGACAATAAAGGATACAGAATGACTCGTTACCAACATCTGGCCAGCCTGCTGGCGGAACGTATCGAACAAGGGCTGTATCGCCACGGCGAAAAACTGCCGTCGGTACGCAGCCTGAGCCAGGAGCACGGCGTCAGCATCAGTACCGTCCAGCAGGCCTATCAGACGCTGGAACAACAGCAGCTGATCGTGCCGCAGCCGCGCTCCGGCTATTTTGTCGCCCCGCGCCGCGCCCAGCCGCCGGTGCCGCCGATGTCGCGCCCGGTACAACGCCCGGTGGAGATAACCCAGTGGGATCAGGTGCTGAACATGCTGGAAGCCCGCGGCGATAAATCGATTATCCCTTTCGGCGGCGGAGCGCCGGACGTTACCCAACCGAGCCTCAAACCACTGTGGCGCGAAATGAGCCGGGTGGTACAACACAACATCACGGAAGTCCTGAGTTACGACGAGCTGGCCGGTCGCCGCGAACTGCGCGAACAGATCGCCCGCCTGATGCTCGACGGCGGATCGGTCGTTACCGCCGACGATCTGCTGATCACCAGCGGCTGCCACAGCGCACTGTCGCTGGCGCTACTGTCGGTGTGCCAGCCTGGCGACATTATTGCCGTCGAATCCCCCACCTATTACGGCACCATGCAGCTGCTGCGCGGTCTGGGGCTGAAAGCCATCGAGATCCCCACCGATCCGGAGTCCGGGATCAGCATTGAGGCTTTAGAACTGGCGCTGGATCAGTGGCCGATCAAAGGCGTGATTCTGGTACCAAACTGCAATAATCCGCTGGGATTTATCATGCCTGACGCCCGCAAACGGGCGGTGCTGTGTCTTGCCCAGCGCCACGATATTGTTATTTTTGAGGATGATATTTACGGCGAGCTGGCGACCGAATATCCGCGCCCGCGCACCATTCATTCATGGGATATCGACGGCCGGGTGATACTTTGCAGCTCATTTACCAAGACCATCGCCCCCGGGCTGCGCATCGGTTGGATTGCGCCCGGGCGCTACTACGACAAGCTGCTGCAGATGAAGTACGCCGCCAGCGGCACTAACGTTCCTTCCACCCAGTTGGCGGCCTGTAACTTTATTCGCGAAGGCCACTACCACCGCCACGTGCGGCGGATGCGGCAGATCTATCAGCGCAATATGGATATCTATACCTGCTGGCTGCGGGAGTTTTTCCCCTGCGGGATCTGCGTTACCCGGCCAAAAGGCGGCTTTATGCTGTGGGTCGAATTACCGGAACAGGTGGATATGGTCTGCGTCGCGAAGCAGCTGTGTCGGCTGAAAATCCAGGTCGCGCCAGGCTCGCTGTTTTCGGCATCGGGGAAGTATCGTAACTGTTTACGA
>CABUCP010000004.1 GCA_902490055.1 uncultured Klebsiella sp.
TTGCGTGAAAAACAACCATTGCATTACATCAGCAACGCAGTATCATGCAGCCGTTTTTAATTGGGTTCCCTCACCCCAACGTTCCGCTCCCGATGCCTTCATTAACCTGAAGCATGACGGGCATAAAAAGGTCACAATATGAATCCCTTTACTACCGTACAGCGTAAGAAAGCGCTAGTCTGGCTTTCGCTATTTCATCTGCTGGTGATCACCTCCAGCAACTATCTGGTGCAGTTGCCGATCTCCATTTTTGGTTTCCATACCACCTGGGGCGCGTTCAGTTTTCCCTTTATTTTCCTCGCCACCGATCTGACGGTACGCATTTTCGGCGCCCCGCTGGCGCGGCGCATCATCTTCGCGGTGATGATCCCGGCGCTGGTTATCTCCTATGGCATTTCGGCGCTGTTTTACATGGGCGAATGGCAGGGCTTTGCCGCGCTGGGCACCTTTAACCTGTTCGTCGCACGTATCGCCGCCGCCAGCTTTATGGCTTATGCGCTGGGGCAAATTCTCGACGTTCACGTCTTCAACCGCCTGCGTCAGAATCGTCGCTGGTGGCTGGCGCCGACGGCTTCGACCCTGTTTGGCAACGTCAGCGACACGCTGGCCTTCTTCTTTATCGCCTTCTGGCGCAGCCCGGATCCGTTTATGGCCGCCCACTGGGGTGAAATTGCCATCGTCGACTACTGCTTTAAAGTGCTTATTAGTATCGTCTTCTTCCTGCCGATGTACGGCGTGCTGTTGAATATGCTGTTGAAAAGACTGGCGGATAAATCTGATTTGTCGGCATTGCAGCCAGGTTAAAGGTACTCGCTATCGGTTGTGATAAGATAACCGAATGAGCCGTTAATGGCCGTTTATCGAAAGGAAGATGTCAATGCGCAATTTGGTTAAATATGTCGGTATTGGCCTGCTGGTTATGGGGCTTGCGGCCTGTGATAACAGTGATTCAAAAGCGCCGACCGTCGGGGCAGCAGCAGAGAGCAACACCAGCGGCCAGGCTATCAGCCTGCTGGATGGCAAACTGAGCTTCACCCTGCCTGCGGGCATGGCCGACCAGAGCGGTAAGCTGGGTACCCAGGCCAACAACATGCACGTTTATTCCGACGCCACCGGCCAGAAAGCGGTCATCGTGATCGTCGGCGACAACACCAATGAAGATCTGGCGGTGCTGTCCAAACGTCTGGAAGATCAGCAGCGCAGCCGCGACCCGCAGCTGCAGGTCGTAACCAACAAATCTGTCGAGATTAAAGGCCACACGCTGCAGCAGCTGGACAGCATCATCTCCGCCAAGGGCCAAACCGCATGGTCTTCCGTGCTACTTGGCAAGGTCGATGACAAATTGCTGACCCTGCAGGTGACCCTGCCGGCGGACAACCAGCAGCAGGCGCAGACCGAAGCGGAAAGCATCCTGAATACGCTGGTCATTAATTAATTTTATTGCCCTGACGCTACGGCCTCCGGTTCAACGATCGGGGGCCGTTTTTTTAGCCGCCAGCCCAGCAGTAGCGCCGCCATCACCAGCCCTGCCGCCGCCAGATAAATCATCGAAATCCCGGTCCACGCCATCAATAGCCCGGCCAGCGGCCCGGTTATCCCCAACGACAGATCCAAAAATACGGTGTAGGTCGCCAGCGCCGAACCCTGATTGTGCTGCGGTACCGCTTTTACCGCCACTACGCCCAACGCAGGGAAGACCAGCGAGAAACCCGCGCCGGTGAGGAAGGTGCCGATTTTCGCCATTAACGGCGTATCGGCAAAGCCCACCAACAGCAGGCCGATAACCTCTACGCTAAAACAGAGCATCGCCACGTTCAGCCCACCGAGGCGATTGATACCGTTAGGGAATAGCAATCGCGTGCCGACAAACGCGCAGCTAAATAGCGTCAACGCAAAAGCCGCGCCGTCCCAGCCTTTGGCGTCATAAAATAGGGTGATAAAGGTGGCGATAACGCCAAAACCAGCGGAAGCCAGCGCCAACGCCATGCCGTAAGGCCAGACCCGGCCCAGCACCGCGCGAAACGACATCGCTTTACCTTTGGCCGCTTTTACCGCCGCGCGCGGCAGCGCGCAGACGATCGCCAGCAATGCCACCGCCATAATGATCCACGCCAGGCCGCTGAGGCCAATTTGCGAATAGCACAATACGCCGAGCGGCGCGCCCATCGCCATCGCCCCATAGGTCACGATACCGTTCCACGAAATCACCCGCCCGATATGCAGCGAACCGACAACCCCCACGCCCCACAGCGTCGAACCGGTGCCGGCAAAGCTCTGGCCGATACCGAGGATTACCCGTCCCAGGCATAACAGCAGCAGGCTCGCCAGCGGCCAGCCGCTACCCCAGGCCGCCAGCAGGTAGCTCAGGCCACTCAGGAAGCAGCCGCACAGGCCAAAGATGACAATTTTTTTCGGCCCCAGCAGGTCAGCATAGCGCCCGGCATGCGGACGGCTCAGCAGCGTGGCGAAATATTGCAGGCTAATCACCAACCCGGCCCAGAAGGCGCTGAAGCCCATCACGTCATGAACGTAGCCAGGCAGCACCGCCAGCGGTAGGCCAATGGTGAGATAGCTGGCAAAGTTAAAGATAACGACAGATACAATCCGCAGATTAAGGCGCAGTCCACTGAGCGCCGGTTCGGCGATGGGTTCAGGCATCGGTACCACCAGTTTTTTACATCATGCTTCTACTATTACCACGTCCGTTCAGGAAATGCAGTCGCTGACGCAGCACCAATATATTCAGGAGAGATTCCTCTCTGTGCGAGGAGATTAGCGCAATAAATTGCACTTAACGGTGAAAATGCCGAAAATACAGGATTATCTCATCGCAATATTTTTAGCGCTGCGGATATGCTTGGCATCCCCCTTAGCTGGCGAGGCCGATTTCCGGTTGCAAAGCCCCCAATTAACGGCTTGGTGACGTTTATCGCTGGGTTCTACCACTATCGTGGAACCACTGGCTTACCGCGGACGCGAGTAGATGAATTTTACCTTGAACATAGTTGACTGGCAGGCATTAGCGCCGGGAATCAGCGAAGCCGAACAGTGGCAGCAATGGTCACGGCATTCGCACACCATCGATCCGGCGGCCCCGGCGGCCAAACTCAACGAACTGCCAATGATGACCGCCCGCCGACTCAGCTCCGGCAGTAAGCTGGCCGTTGAGTGCGGGATGGCGATGCTCCGCCGCCATGAAATCGATGCCGTTCTCTATACCAGCCGCCACGGCGAACTGGAACGCAACTATCGGATCCTGCACGCGCTGGCCATGGAACAAGCGGTCTCACCGACCGATTTCGCCTTATCCGTACATAATTCCGCGGTGGGTAATCTGACGATTGCCGCGAAAAAAGCGATCGTGTCTTCATCGCTTTCTGCCGGGCGCGATACCTTCCAGCAGGGGCTGTACGAAGTGATGGGCCTGTTGCAGGCCGGCCACCAACGCGTGTTGATGGTGGATTTCGACGGTTTCCTGCCCGAGTTTTACCATCCGCGGCTACCGTCTGAAATGCCGACCTGGCCCTATGCAACGGCCTGGGTTATTGAGTCCGGCGGCGAATGGCAGTGCCTGGCCGAACGCCATGAAGCCGTTCCTGAAAGCCCCTTGCCGCAAAGCCTGCTGTTTTTACAGCACTATCTGCAGAATACCCGTACGTTCACCCTGCCCGGCGAACGCGTGCAGTGGCGCTGGAGCCGCGCATGACGCCGCTTTTCCGTCGGCTAAACCGTCTGTGGCGCGCGGCCATGACCGGATTCTGTTTCGCGCTGTTTGGTGCGGGCGGGCTGCTGCTCTCGCTGATCTGGTTCAATTTGCTGCTGGTCGTGGTGCGCGATAATACCCGCCGTCGTCGTCTCGCGCGGCGCAGCATTTCCGCCAGCTTCCGCGTATTCCTAAACGTAGTGAAAGGCGTCGGCGTGCTCGACTACCGTATCGAAGGGCGCGACATTTTACGCCAGGAGCGCGACTGCCTGGTGGTCGCCAACCATCCCAGCCTCATCGACTACGTGATGCTGGCCTCGGTAATGCCGGAAACCGACTGCCTGGTAAAAAGCTCGCTGCTGAAAAATCCATTTGTAAGCGGGGTGATCCGCGCCGCGGACTACCTGATTAACGATCAGGCCGATGCCCTGCTCCCGGCCAGCCGGCAGCGTTTGCAGCAAGGCGATACCATATTGATTTTCCCGCAAGGCACCCGAACGGTGCCGGGTGAAAAAATGAAGCTACAGCGCGGCGCGGCCAATATCGCCGTACGCTGCGGCAGTGATTTACGCATCGTCACGATCCGCTGCACCGAGCATATGCTAGGTAAACAGAGCAAATGGTACGATGCGCCGCAGACCAAGCCGCTGTTTACCGTAACGGCCGGAGACCGGCTGCGAATCGACCAGTTTTACGATGCCAACACACAAGAACCGGCGCTGGCCGCAAGGCAGTTAAACCGGCATATTTTGCTTAAATTACAATCAGGCACTACACCTGAAACAGGAATTGATGATGGAAGCGCTCTATCTTGAAATTAAAAATCTGATTATCAGCACGTTGAACCTGGACGAATTGTCCGCTGATGATATCGACACCGATGCCGCGCTGTTTGGCGATGGCCTGGGTCTGGACTCCATTGATGCTCTGGAACTGGGTCTGGCGGTAAAAAATCAGTACGGCGTGGTGCTGTCGGCTGAAAGCGAAGAGATGCGCCAGCACTTCTTCTCCGTCGCCACGCTGGCATCCTTTATTCAAACGCAGCGTGCCTGAGGAGAACCGTTATGACCAACCAACAAGCCATTTACGAAGAAGTCTCCACGCTGCTGGTGAAGGTGTTTGAAATCGAACCGCAGGACATTAAACCTGAGGCCCGCCTGTACGAAGACCTCGAACTGGACAGTATCGACGCCATCGATATGATCGTCCACCTGCAAAAGAAAATCGGCAAGAAAATCAAGCCTGAAGATTTCAAAACCGTTCGCACCGTACAGGATGTGGTCGATGCGGTAGAACGCTTGTTTAACGAAGAATAATGCACCGTGTCGGGCCCCCGCTCACTGCCTGTTATTCCGCTGCTGACCGGCCTATTGCTGCTGGCCTGGCCGTTTTTAATTTGGTTTGGTCTGGCGCATAACCGCCTGCAATGGCTACTACCCTTGATGGCGTTACTGCTGTTTTTGCGCTTTCGTCAGACCCGGCGGCAAGCAGGGCCGCTTAGCGTCGTTACCCAGGTCGTAGCGGCGGCGGGCATGGCGCTGTGTATTGCCAGCTACCTGCTCAAAACGCACCAACTTCTGCTGTTCTACCCAGTAGTGGTGAACGGTGTGATGCTGGCGGTGTTTGGCGGTTCGCTGTGGACAGCGATGCCAATAGTCGAACGTCTGGCGCGACTGCGTGAGCCGGCGCTCCCGGGCGTCGCCGTGCGCTACACCCGGCGCGTCACCCAAATCTGGTGCGCCTTTTTCATCGGCAACGGCGGCATAGCGCTTTTTACCGCGCTATATGGCGATATGTCCTTGTGGACGGCCTGGAACGGCATGATTTCCTATCTGCTGATGGGCACGCTGATGGCCGGCGAGTGGTTAGTACGCCAGCGGGTGATAAAACGAGATAAACCATGAAGCAGCCCCTCACGCTGGAGCAGTGGCTCAACGCCCCGCGCCCGGCGCAAACGCCGATAGCGTGGCAGGAAACACACACCTGGACACTCGCGCATTTGCGCCAGGACGTCGCCCACCTGCTCGCCCATCTGCAACAGCACCCGGGGGATCGCTGGGCGCTATGCATTGAAAACAGCTACCTGTTTATTGTCGCCCTGCTGGCAACGCTGCACGCGGGCAAAACGCCGATACTTCCCGGCCACTGCCGCGTATCGCTGCTCAACGAACAAAGCACGCTGTTTGATGGCGTGCTTAGCGATCAAGCGCTGAACTGGCGCGGGCCGATATGCGTTGTCGGCACCACCATGGCGGCCGCGAGCGGCGAGATAGTTTTCCCGCCGATCGGCGATAACGCCTGCATTGAGCTATTCACCTCCGGTTCGACCGGCGAGCCGAAGCGGGTTAGCAAACCGGTCCGCAGCCTGGACCGCGAAGCGGCGCTGTTAGCCGCACATTATGGCGATCGCCTGGCAGGCTGTCGGGTCGTAGCCTCGGTGGCGCCGCAGCATTTGTACGGCCTGACGTTCCGTCTGGTTCTGCCGATGGCGCTCGGTTTACCGCTCCACGCGGCGATGATCGAGTATGCCGAGCAGTTGACGGCGTTAAGCCACGCTCATCGCTACCTGTTTATCAGCAGCCCGGCCTTTATCAAACGCCTCGGCCCGCGGCTCAGTCCCCCGCCGGTCGCCATGATCCTGTCCGCGGGCGGCGTCCTGCAGTGGCAGGATGCCATGCTGGCCGCCAGCTGGTTCAACGTCTGGCCGGATGAAATCTACGGCAGCAGCGAAAGCGGAGTGATCGCCTCTCGCTACCGCCAGCGGGATGAGGCGCCATGGCAGCCGTTTCCCGGCGTCCGTTTTCAGCCCGAAGGCGGCGCATTTCGCCTGTTTTCCCCGCTGATCGCCGATCGTTGCGGCCTGCTGCTCGATGATGTTCTGCATTTTAGCGATGGCGATCGATTCCATCTTTGCGGACGCCGCGATCGGGTGGTCAAAATTGAAGAGAAGCGCATTTCACTCAGCGAAGTGGAGCGCCGTCTGCTGGAGCTGGATGGCATTATTGAGGCCGCAGCCTTACCGATTACCCGCGGCAGCCGTCAGAGCGTCGGCGCGCTGCTGGTGCTGGATAACGCCACCCGCCAGCGTTGGGGAAAAAACCAGGAGCTGCAATGGCGGAAAGCGCTGCGCGCCCTGCTGGAACCGGTCGCGATTCCCCGCTACTGGCGAGTCATTGACGAGATCCCCGTCAACAGTATGAACAAGCGTGTCTACGCGCAATTACAGGAGTTATTTCATGAAGCCCCATGAAATTGAGCGCCGTCAGCCGCAAGCCGATCGGGTTGAAGTCGTGTTATCTCTCGACCCGGCGCTATTCTGGTTTCGCGGCCATTTTGCCGTGCAGCCGCTGTTACCCGGCGTCGCGCAGATCGATTGGGCGATGCATTACGCCACCAGCCTGCTCGCGCCTGGCTGGCGCTTTCACGACATTCAGAATGTGAAATTCCAGTCGCCGCTGCTGCCGGGGGCGATCGTCACGCTCACCCTGTACTGGCAGGAAGCGCGCCAGACCCTGACCTTTAGCTATCAGCGCCATGACGGCGAAACCCGGCAAACCGCCAGCAGCGGGAAGATTCGCTTATGTCGTTAGCGTTTTCTCCCTGCGTGTTGATCCCCTGCTACAACCACGGCGCGATGATGTCGCGGGTGCTCGCGCGCCTGCAGCCCTTTGGCCTGCCGTGCATCGTGGTGGATGATGGCAGCGATACCGGCACGCAGCGGGAGCTGGAACGACTGGCGGCGGAAACCGCCAATCTGACCTTAATTCGTTTAGCGGAAAACGCCGGCAAAGGCGCGGCGGTAATCCGCGGGCTACAGGCTGCGGCGCAGGCCGGATTTAGCCATGCGGTACAGGTTGATGCCGATGGCCAGCACGCCATTGAAGATATTCCACAGCTGCTGGCGCTGGCGCAAAAGCATCCTGAGGCGCTGATTTCCGGGCAGCCGATTTACGACGACTCCATCCCGCGCTCGCGGCTGTATGGACGCTGGATAACCCACGTTTGGGTGTGGATTGAAACGCTGTCGCTGCAGCTGAAAGACAGCATGTGCGGCTTTCGCGTCTATCCGCTGGCGCCGACGCTACGGCTGGCGCAGCGTGTGACGCTCGGCCAGCGCATGGATTTCGATACCGAAGTGATGGTACGTCTCTACTGGCAGGGTCATACCAGCTACTTTGTACCGACCCGCGTGACCTATCCTCCGGATGGCCTGTCGCATTTTGATGCCTTTAAAGACAACTGCCGCATCTCGCTGATGCACACCCGCCTGTTTCTCGGCATGCTGCCGCGGATCCCCTCGCTGCTGTTTCGCCGCGCTTCGCCGCACTGGGCGCGCCAGCGGGAGGTCAAAGGATTATGGGGGATGCGCCTGATGTTGCTGGTGTGGCGGCTGCTGGGGCGCAGGGCGTTCTCGCTGCTGCTCTATCCGGTGGTCGGCGTCTACTGGCTAACGGCCGCCACGGCCAGGCGCGCTTCACAACGCTGGATAACCCGCGTGCGCGAACAGCTCGCCGCACGCCGAATGCCGGTACCGCCAACGCTCACCAGCTATCGCCACTTCCTGCGTTTCGGCGAGGCGATGCTGGATAAAATCGCCGGCTGGCGCGGCGAACTGCAGTTCGGCCGTGATGTGGTCTTTGCCGCAGGCGCCGAAGAGACGCTTAATATCGACGATCCGCGAGGGAAACTGCTGCTGGCCTCGCATCTCGGCGATGTCGAAGCCTGCCGCGCGCTGGCGCAGCTGCAGGGCAGCAAAACCATCAATGCGCTGGTGTTCAGCGACAACGCCCGGCGCTTTAAGCAAATTATGGCGGAGATGGCGCCCCAGGCCGGGATCAACCTGATGCCGGTCACCGATATCGGCCCGGAAACCGCCATCCTGCTGCAAGAGAAATTAGCGCGCGGGGAGTGGATCGCCATCGTCGGCGACCGCATCGCGGTGAACCCGCAGCGCGGCGGCGAATGGCGGGTCTGCTGGAGCCGTTTTATGGGGCAAGCCGCCCCCTTCCCGCAGGGGCCGTTTATCCTCGCAGCCATTTTGCGCTGTCCGGTTAATTTGATTTTCGCCCTGCGCCAGCAGAACAAACTGCATATTTATTGCGAGCCGTTTGCCGACCCGCTGCTGCTGCCGCGCGCCGACCGCCAGCAGGCGTTACAGCACGCTATCGACCGCTACGCCGAACGCCTGGAGCACTACGCGCTGCAGTCGCCGCTCGACTGGTTTAACTTTTTCGATTTCTGGCGTTTGCCGGATACCAAAAACAAGGAGTAAAGGGTGCTTAACGATCCGCGTTTTACTGCAGAAGTAGAGCTGACCATTCCCTTTCATGACATCGATATGATGGGCGTCGTGTGGCACGGCAACTATTTCCGCTATTTCGAGATCGCCCGCGAGGCGCTGCTTAACCAGTTCAACTACGGCTATCGGCAGATGAAAGCCTCCGGCTATCTGTGGCCGGTGGTCGATACCCGCGTCAAATATCGCGATGTCATCACCTTCGAGCAGCGCGTCCGCGTCCGCGCGCGGATAGAAGAGTTCGAGAACCGCCTGCGCATTGGCTACGAAATTTTTGATGCCGCTAGCGGTAAGCGCACCACCACCGGTTACACCATTCAGGTGGCAGTGGATGAAAACAGCCGCGAAATGTGCTTCGTCAGCCCGGATATTCTGTTTGAACGCATGGGGGTTACGCCATGAGATTGCTTCTGCTATTAGGGCTGTTCATCAGCCCGCTGGTCAGCGCCCTGACGCTCGATTCTCTGCAACAGCGGTTTACCGAACAACCGGTGGTGCGCGCCCACTTCGATCAAACCCGCACCATTAAGGATCTGCCGCAGCCGCTGCGATCCCAGGGCCAGATGTTGATCGCCCGCGACCGCGGTTTACTGTGGGATCAAACCTCCCCGTTCCCGATGCAGCTACTGCTGGATGACAAACGGATGGTACAGGCGATTAACGGCCAGCCGCCGCAAACCATCACCGCCGAAAACAACCCGCAGATGTTCCAGTTCAACCATCTGCTGCGCGCGCTGTTCCAGGCGGATCGCCGGGTGCTGGAAGAAAACTTCCGCGTCGAATTTGCCGATAAAGGCGAAGGCCGATGGACGCTGCGCCTGACGCCAATCACCACGCCGCTAAATAAGATCTTCGCCAGCATCGATTTAGCCGGGAAGACCTACCTGGAGCATATTCAGCTTAACGATAAACAGGGCGATCGCACCGACATCACGCTTTCTCAACACCAACTGACGCCAGCGCAACTGACCGATGACGAACGCCAACGCTTTGCCGCCCAGTAAACGCCCGGCGCTGCTTTGGGCCGCCGCGTGTCTGCTCCTGTTGGCCGCGCTGCTGACGCTGCTGCCGCAGGCCAGACTCAACAGCAGCGTGCTGGCGATGCTGCCCAAACAGGCGCTTGGCGCGATCCCGCCTAGCCTGAACGACGGTTTTATGCAGCGCCTTGACCGCCAGCTGGTCTGGCTGGTCAGCCCCGGCAAACAGGCCGACCCGCAGGTGGCCGGCGACTGGCTGAAACTGCTGCAAACATCGCGCGCGTTGGCCGAAGTCAAAGGCCCGATGGATGCCGACAGCCAGCAGGCCTGGGGAGCGTTTTTCTGGCAACATCGCAACGGCCTGCTCGACCCGGACACCCGCGCGCGCCTGCAAAACGGCGGCGAGGCGCAGGCGCAGTGGATCCTCTCACAGCTTTATTCGGCGTTTTCCGGCGTCAGCGGCAAAGAGCTGCGCAACGACCCGCTGATGCTAATGCGCGGCTCGCAGCTGGCGATGGCGAAAAGCGGCCAGCGGATGCAGCTACAGGACGGCTGGCTGGTCACCAAAGACGCGCAGGGCAACCTCTGGTATCTGCTGCATGGCGAACTGGCGGGCTCTTCGTTCGATATGCAGCAGACGCATCGCCTGGTGACCACGCTCGCCCAGCTTGAGGAGCAACTCAAAGCGCGCCACCCGCAGGCGCAGTTACTGTCGCGCGGCACCGTGTTCTATAGCGATTACGCCAGCCAGCAGGCGAAGCACGATATTTCAACGCTCGGCGCGGCGACGCTGTTCGGCGTGATCCTGCTGATCGTCGCGACGTTTCGCTCGCTCCGCCCGCTGTTGCTGTGCCTGCTCTCCATCGGTATTGGCGCGCTGGCGGGCACCGTTGTCACGCTGCTGATGTTTGGCGAACTGCATCTGATGACTCTGGTGATGAGCATGAGCATCATCGGGATCTCCGCCGACTATACCCTCTATTACCTGACCGAGCGGATGGTGCACGGCGCGGAAGCATCGCCATGGCAAAGCCTCGCCAAAGTGCGTAACGCGCTGCTGCTGGCGCTGCTGACCACCGTCGCGGCCTACCTGATCATGATGCTGGCGCCTTTCCCGGCCATCCGCCAGATGGCGCTATTCGCAGCGGTAGGGCTGAGCGCCTCGTGTCTGACGGTCATTTTCTGGCATCCGTGGCTGTGCCGCGGGCTCCCCGTACGCCCGGTGCCGGCGATGGTGCTACTACTACGCTGGCTGGCCGCCTGGCGGCGCAACAAAAAGCTGTCCATTGGCCTCCCCGTTGCGCTGGCGCTGTTCTCGCTGGCGGGGCTCGCGACGCTGCGGGTGGATGATGATATTTCGCAGCTCCAGGCGCTACCGCAAAATATTCTATCCCAGGAGCAGACCATCACCGCGCTCACCGGGCAAAGCGTCGATCAAAAATGGTTTGTGGTTTACGGCGACACCGCGCAGCAAACGCTGCAGCGCCTTGAAGCCTTTATTCCCGCGCTGGACCAGGCGAAATCTGCTGGCCTATTCAGCGGATATCGCACTATTCCGCTGAATTCGCTCGCCCGACAGCAGCAGGATCTGACCTTGCTGCGCCGCGCCGCGCCCGCCGTTAGCCAGGCGCTACGCCATGCCGGACTCACGACAATCAATCCAGACCTCACCCCGATGCCAGTAACGCTCGACGACTGGCTTGCCAGCCCGGCCAGCGAAGGCTGGCGGCTGCTATGGCTGACGCTGCCGGATGGCGAAAGCGGCGTACTGGTGCCGGTTAGCGGCGTGAAAAACAGCGCGGCGCTGAAAGCGCTCGGCGATAAACACCGCGGCGTCGCGTGGGTGGATCGTAAAAGTACCTTTGACCAGCTGTTCGCCCTGTATCGCCACATCCTTACCGGCCTGCTGTTGGTGGCGCTGGCGGCGATCGCCTGCGGCGCCATTATCCGTCTTGGCTGGCGCAAAGGCCTTATCAGCCTGTTGCCGTCGCTGTTGTCGCTGGGCTGCGGCCTGGCGACACTGGCGTTCAGCGGGCATGCGGTCAACCTGTTCTCATTGCTGGCGCTGGTGCTGGTACTGGGGATCGGCATTAACTACACGCTGTTTTTCAGCAATCCACGCGGCACGCTGCTAACGTCGCTGCTGGCCATTACGCTGGCGATGATGACTACCCTGTTGACGCTCGGCATGCTGGTGTTTAGCGCCACCCAGGCCATCAGCAGTTTCGGCATTGTGCTGGTAAGCGGTATTTTCACCGCCTTCCTGTTGTCACCGCTGGCGATGCCGACGAAAAAAGAGAAAAAAAGACGATGATAAGACAAACATTCTGGCGCGCTTTCGCGTTAATCGCCGCCTTGCTGCTGGCGGGCTGCAGCCACTCGCAGCCGGAGTCGGAAGGCCGACCTCAAGCCTGGCTGGAGCCAGGTACGCGCGTCACGCTGCCGCCGCCCGGCATCGCGCCGGGTATCAGTTCGCAGCAACTCCTTACCGGCAGCTTCAACGGTAAAACCCAGTCGCTGCTGGTGATACTCAATGCCGATGATACAAAGCTAACTCTGGCGGGACTGTCCTCTGTCGGCATCCGCCTGTTCCTGGTGACCTATGATGAACAAGGGCTACACGCTGAACAGTCGATCGTAGTACCGCAATTGCCGCCAGCCAGCCAGGTGCTGGCCGATGTGATGCTCAGCCATTGGCCGATTAGCGTCTGGCAGCCGCAGCTCCCGAAAGGCTGGACGCTGGCCGACCGCGGCGACAAACGCGAACTGCGTAACGCGCGAGGTAAACTGGTCACGGAAATCACCTATATCAACCGCCAAGGCAAGCGCGTGCCGATTAGCATCGAACAACACGTCTTTAAATACCACATCACCATTCAATATCTGGGTGACTGAGATGATCTACATTTCTGCGGTTGGCATGATCAACGCATTGGGGAGCGATAATGATGACATCGCCGCCAATCTGGTACGCGGCATTGCGCCCGGCATGCGTCCGCGCAAAGGGTGGCTGCAGGGGCATCCGCAGGCGGTACTCGCCGGCGTCGATGGCGAGCTGCCCACCATTCCAGAGGCGTTTAGCGCCCATCGTTCGCGCAATAATCAGCTATTGCTGGCGGCGCTCGCACAGATTCAGCCGCAGGTCGATAGCGCCATTGTCCGGTATGGGCGGGATCGGGTTGCCGTGGTGCTCGGCACCAGCACTTCGGGACTGGATGAGGGCGATGCGCACGTTAACCTGACGCTTAACGGCCAGCCCAGCCTCGCCTGGCAATATCCGCAACAGGAGCTGGGCGACCCGTCGCGCTTTCTCAGCCATTGGCTGGCGCTGGATGGCCCGGCATATACGTTGTCAACCGCCTGCTCATCCAGCGCCAGAGCGATGATCAGCGGGCGGCGGCTCATTGAGGCCGGGTTGGCGGATGTGGCGATCGTCGGCGGCGCGGATACCCTTAGCCGGATGCCAATCAACGGTTTCCACAGCCTGGAATCGCTCTCCACCACGCGCTGTCAGCCGTTTAGCCGCGATCGCGACGGTATTACCATCGGCGAAGGGGCGGCGCTGATGCTGCTGACCCGCGAACCGCAGCCCATCGCGCTGTTGGGTATCGGTGAGTCCAGCGATGCCCACCACATTTCCGCTCCGCACCCGCAGGGCGAAGGGGCGATTCGCGCCATCCAGCAGGCGCTGGACGATGCGGGCCTCACGCCGGCACAAGTTGGCTACATCAACCTGCACGGGACCGCCACGCCGCTTAACGACCAGATTGAGTCCTGCGTGGTCAACGCGCTGTTTGGCGAGCAGGCGCCATGCAGTTCCACCAAACACCTGACCGGACACACGCTGGGTGCGGCGGGGATCACCGAGGCCGCCATCAGCATGCTGATCCTGCAGCGAAACCTGCCGCTGCCGGCGCAGGATTTCAGCCAGTCGCCGCGCGATGAAACGCTACCGCCGTGCGGGATCGTTGAATCCCCCCAGCCGCTGGCGCGCCCGGTTATCCTGTCGAACTCTTTTGCTTTTGGCGGCAATAACGCCAGCATCCTGCTCGGGAGAATTTGATGAGCCATTATTTATCACCCGCCGACTATCTACCGCACGATGCGCCGATGCTGCTGCTTGAAGAGGTCGACGACGTCACCGCCGACGCCGCCACCTGTCGCGTCACGGTCTCGGCCAATAGCGTACTGGCGCCGTTTCTCAATGAGCAAGGCCATCTTCCCGGCTGGTTTGCCCTGGAGTTAATCGCCCAGACCGTCGGCGTCTGGTCCGGCTGGCACCGCCGGCAGCAGGGGCAAGCGTCGATCGCCTTGGGCATGGTACTTGGCGCACGCGAATTAGTCTGCGCGGCGGGAAGCCTGCCGGGCGGAAAAACGCTGTCGATCGCCGTTAAGCTGCTGATGCAGGACGAGCGTTTCGGCAGCTTTGAAGGCACCGTTATGGCGGGCGATGAAATACTGGCCAGCGGCAGGGTCAACACCTTCCAGCCAACCGCCGAAGAACTTAACACCCTATTTCAACAAGGAGCGTCAGAATGAGTCGTTCAGTTTTGGTTACCGGCGCCAGCAAGGGTATCGGTCGCGCGATCGCCTGCCAGCTGGCGGCGGACGGTTTTGTCGTCGGCGTCCACTATCACCGCGATGCGGCTGGCGCGCAACAGACGCTGGACGCGATTGTCGCCGCCGGCGGCGCTGGCCGTCTGCTGAGTTTTGACGTCGCCAATCGCCAGCAGTGCCGCGAGGTCCTGGAACAGGATATTGCCGACCACGGCGCGTGGTACGGGATCGTCAGTAACGCCGGCATCGCCCGCGACGCCGCCTTTCCGGCGCTCGGCGATGATGACTGGGATGCGGTGATCCACACCAACCTCGACAGTTTCTACAACGTGATTCACCCGTGCGTGATGCCGATGATTAGCGCGCGCCGGGGCGGGCGCATCATCACGCTGTCTTCGGTTTCCGGGGTCATGGGCAACCGAGGACAGGTCAACTATAGCGCTGCCAAGGCGGGTATTATCGGCGCCACCAAGGCGCTGGCTATCGAGCTGGCGAAACGCAAAATTACCGTCAACTGTATCGCCCCCGGGCTTATCGACACCGGGATGATCGAAATGGAAGACATTGCGCTGAAAGAGGCGATGTCAATGATCCCCATGAAACGCATGGGGCAGGCGGATGAAGTGGCGGGGCTGGCCAGTTATTTAATGTCGGATGTGGCGGGCTACGTTACCCGGCAGGTGATTTCCATCAATGGAGGGATGTTATGACGCGTCGCGTAGTGATTACAGGGATGGGCGGCGTGACCGCCTTTGGCGAAAACTGGCAGGATGTTTCCGCTGGCCTACAGCGTTATAAAAACGCTGTGCGCGCCATGCCGGAGTGGCGTATTTACGAGGGGCTGCATACGCTGCTGGGCGCGCCGATCGACGATTTCACCCTGCCCGAGCACTATACCCGCAAGCGTATTCGCGCGATGGGACGCGTGTCGCAGCTGTCTACCCGCGCCAGCGAATTAGCGTTGGAGCAGGCCGGGCTGATTGGCGACGCCGTGCTGACCAACGGCGAAACCGGCATCGCTTACGGCTCATCAACCGGCAGCACCGGCCCGGTGAGCGAGTTCGCCACCATGCTGACGGAAAAGCATACCAACAATATTACCGGCACCACCTATGTGCAGATGATGCCGCACACTACCGCCGTCAATACCGGTCTGTTTTTCGGCCTGCGCGGGCGCGTTATCCCCACCTCCAGCGCCTGTACTTCCGGCAGCCAGGCGATTGGCTACGCCTGGGAGGCCATTCGTCACGGTTACCAAACGGTGATGGTGGCCGGCGGCGCGGAAGAACTATGTCCGTCGGAAGCGGCGGTCTTCGATACCCTGTTCGCCACCAGCCAGCGTAATGACCAGCCCGCCACCACGCCTTCGCCATTCGATGAGCAGCGCGATGGGCTGGTGATCGGCGAAGGCGCCGGTACCCTGATTCTGGAAGAGCTGGAGCACGCCAAAGCGCGCGGCGCGACTATCTATGGTGAAATCGTCGGCTTCGCCACCAACTGCGATGCGGCGCATATTACCCAGCCGCAGCGTGAAACCATGCGGATTTGCATGGAACAATCGCTAAAAATGGCGGGCTTAAGCGCCGGAAATATCGGCTACATTTCGGCCCACGGCACGGCGACCGACCGTGGCGATATTGCCGAAAGCCAGGCCACGGCGGCGATTTACGGCGACAGCGTGCCGATCTCCTCGCTGAAAAGCTACTTTGGCCATACGCTCGGCGCCTGCGGCGCGCTGGAAGCATGGATGAGCCTGCAGATGATGCGCGAGGGCTGGTTCACGCCAACGCTGAATTTGCATAATCCGGATGCCAATTGCGGAGAACTGGATTACATCATGGGCGAAGCGCGCAAGATTGATTGTGAATTCCTGCAGAGCAACAACTTCGCCTTCGGCGGCATTAACACCTCAATCATCATTCGCCGCTGGCACTGAGATGTATCAGCTTATCCTTGGCAAGATCTCAAGCCTAAGCGCCCTGCCGCTGCCGCCAACGCTGGCGGAGCAGGCGCCGGACGGCCCGCGACGAGCCAGCTGGTTGGCCGGGCGGGCGCTGCTGACGCATGCGGCTGCGCCGCTGGCGGAGATTCGCTACGGCGAACAGGGCAAACCGGCCTTCCCGCTCGATAGCGGGCGGTGGTTTAACCTCAGTCACAGCGGCGACGATATCGCCCTATTGTTGAGTGATGAAGGCGAGGTAGGCTGCGACATCGAGGTCATTCGCCCGCGCGAAGGCTGGCAGCGATTAGCAAACGCTCTGTTCAGCGTCGGCGAGCATCAGGAACTGGAGCGGGAACCGGCGGATCGCCAGCTTGCCGCCTTCTGGCGGATCTGGACGCGCAAAGAGGCGCTGGTGAAACAGCGCGGTGGCAGTGCCTGGCAGCTGGCCTCTGTTGACAGCGCCTTGCGCGGCGCGCTGTCATTAAGCCAGATTCAGTATGAAGGGTTAAGTATTGCGGTCTGTACGCCAACGCCGTTTTCATTGACGGCGGCGCACATTCAATGTTTTAACGGCGCGGTTTGACCGGCCAGAAGATAGTCAGCACGCCAGCGATAATAATCAGCACCCCCAGCAGCGATTGCCAGTAAAACGGCTCGTGCCAGCCGGGCAGCCAGATGGCGGCGGCCCACACCAGAATGTAGCTCAGGCTTAGCAGCGCGTAAGCTTTGGCCAGCGGCAAGCGGTGTAGCGCGAAATACCAGCAGACCATCGACAGCAGATAGCCAACCAGGCCAAAACCCAGGCTGAAGGTACCGGTGCGAAAATGCAGCAGATGATTGAGGAAGGCCAGGATATCGGTCAACGGCGGCAGTTCGACCATTGCGCTGCGCAACAGCAGCTGTGCGCCGCTGACCAGGCCAACGCTCAATAACGCCCAGATTAAGCCCATCAGACGCTGCTCCCGAGTATAACGATACCGACGACGATCAGCCCGACGCCAAGCCAGTGGCGGCGCGCCACCGGCTCACGCCAGATGCCCCATGCCGCCAGCGTCACCCAGACAAAATTGAGGCTCAGCATCGGGTAGGCGATACCGACCGGGATCGCCTGCAGCACGCCCAGCCACAGCAGCATGCCGCCGCCGAGCGCCAGCAGGGCTAATCCCAACCAGACCAGGATATGCCGCCCGCGCCGTCCGCTACGGGACGGCCGGGTTGCCTGCTTCTGGCACAGTTGACCGGCGCAGCTAAGCAGGCTGGCAAGGACCAGAAGGAACCAGACACTCATTGCGGCAGGTACTGAATAAATACCACGCGACCCAGCACGTAGGAGTTATCAGGTTTCGGTAACGCCAGTTCATTCATCGTTTCGCCTTTATCCATCAGCAGTACCAGCGAAATCGGCCCCTGCTGGCGGTGCGTCGCTAACCAATCCGTAAACGCGTTGGTCGCCACGAATTTAGTCTGCGCATCCGGCCAGTCGAGACCATATTTCAGCTCGCCCTGTCTTTCATACAGGATGATGTCATTACGCTTGAGCTCCCACGCCAGACCCGCGCCGATACCGACGCTGTTGGTCAGCACATAGCGGCTTGGCGCCAGCGATTCGCTGACGATATCCACCAGGAACTGCGGCTGTTTGCTGTTGATAACCCGATCCGGAATAGCAAAGCCCACCACCAGCGCCAGCCCCAGCGGGCAGATGGCGGCCAGGGTCCAGCGGCGGCCGTTGTCCTTGATCGCCAGCCAGCCCATCAGCGCCCATACGGCAAAGGCAATCGCCGCCAGCAGACATTTATACAGCTCTATCTGCGTCCATACCGGTTGGCGCATCACGCCCCACGGTGAGACCACCAGCACGGCAACCAGGCCAAGCAGACCGAAACCGAGGTTGATCATGCCGTTGATGCGCAGCGCTTTCGCCCCCGCCCTGGCGGCATCCAGCGCGTAGCGGGCCATCAGAATCGACAGCGGCATAAAGCACGGCAGAATGTAGGTCGGCAATTTTCCTTTGGCGATGCTGAAGAACAGGAACGGCATCGCCACCCAGCCTAACAGATACAGTGCGCCGCGAGCATCATCGCGTTCGCTCCAGCCGCGCTTCAGCGCGCCCGGCAGCAGCGCCAGCCACGGCAGGCTACCGGCTATCAGGAACGGAATGTAGTACCAGAACGGCGCTTTATGCTGCGCGTCTTTCTCGGCGAAACGCTGAATATGTTCGACCCAGAAGAAATAGCGCCAGAAATCAGGTTCGCGATTAGCGATAGCCAATCCCCATGGCAGCACTACCAGCGTACACACCACTACCGCCAGCCAACCGTAGGTCAGCACTTCGCGCCAGCGTTTACGCGCAATCACCCACGGCAGAACGCCAACCACCGGCACCGCCAGCGCCAGGAACCCCTTGGTCATCACCCCCATACCGCAGGCGATGCCCAACAACACATAACCCCAAATTTTACCGCTGCGGCTTTGCGCCTGGGAGGCTCCCCAGAAGCTGCACATCGCCAGCGCCAGCCACATGGTGATCATCGGATCCAGCACCGCATAGGTGCCGATACCGTATACCAGCAGCGCGGTCAGGAAGATAATCGGCGACAGGATCGCCACGCGTTTATCGCGGAAAATACGCCACGCCAACCACGCCACCAGCAGCGCGCTGACGGTGATGGAGAAGACCGCGCCGAAACGCACGCCGAAGTTATTATGGCCGAACAGCCACTGACCGATACTGTTAATCCAGTAACCGGCAATCGGCTTTTCAAAGTAACGCAGGCCCAGAAGATGCGGCACCACCCAGTCGCCGGAGGCCAGCATCTCACGGCTGATCTCCGCGTAACGGGTTTCATCGGGCTGCCAGAGCAGACGGAAATTCAGCGGCAGTAAGTAATACAGCGCAAAGAGCACAACCAGAGAGACGCCATAACGAATGCTTTTCATACACCCGAGCCCAGTAATTGTTCACGTCCAAGCCAACCTTCCCGGCCAGCCAGTTCACCACGTACCACTTTGCCTGACGGCAGCTCGCTAAAGTCAGCGGGCAGCAGTTGGCTCAGTGGGCAAAACTGAATTTCCTCTTCCGCCGCCATGGTAAGCAGCGCATCGAACTGGTCGGCGTAGGCAATGCCTTCCACTTCAGCGTGGATGGTATAGACCGGCGTCCCCTGGTCGCGATGGATGCAGTCCAGCAGATAGCGGTTAAAGCCAGCGATATCCACGGCGCTGCCGACCACCTCGTCCCAGGTGGGAAGCGTGACCGGGATCTGAACGGTACCAGACGTACCGCCGCCAAGCTGCGGCAGGAAAGGCCGCGTGCCGCGACAGTCGCTGTTGTAGAGGAAATCGAAGGATTCTTTGGCTTTCACTACCCGTTGGTCGGCGCGCCAGCCGGCGACGGCAGAGCAGGTCACCGGGCGGCCGATAATCCGCTCTAGTTCGAGCAGGCCGCGTTCCACTTCCAGCGTCAGGCGTTCCTGCGGCCAGACGCCGCTCCACGCTTGCCAGCTATAGTGGTCCCAGGCATGCAGCCCCACTTCATGCGTCTGCGCGGCGGCGCGAATCACCTCTTCGTTACCCGCGCCGATCCTGCGTCCCGGCCACGCGGTGCCGGCCAGCAAAATATCCCAGCCGTACAGCGAGGCCGCGTTGGAGCGCAGCATTTTCCACAGAAACTTCGGTTTTACCAGGCGCCATAAATGGCGCCCCATATTGTCCGGCCCGACGCTGAAAAAGAAGCTTGCCTGAATCCCGTGCTGGCCCAACAGGGACAGCAACCGCGGAACGCCGTCCCGCGTTCCGCGAAAGGTATCGACATCTATGCGTAAGCCGACTTGTTTCATGAGTTTTTGTCGTCCGTGAGCTCAACGGTGCGCAGGAAGAAGTCCAGCGTATGCTCGACGGTCTCTTCCATCTCGACGGTGGGTTCCCAGTTCAGGCAGCGTTTCGCGTTGCGAATACTCGGCTTACGATGCTCAACGTCCTGGTAGCCTTTACCGTAATAATCGCTGCTTTCCACTTCGCGGAATCCGGCGAACGGCGGGAAACGATCGCGCAGCGGGTGGCGCTCGAAGCAGGCAAGCAGCATTTCGGCCAGCTCTTTAATGCTCGCTTCGTTTTCCGGATTACCGATGTTGATAATCTGTCCATCGCAGCGGCCATCTTTGTTCTCAATAATGCGGAACAGTGCTTCGATACCATCGCTGATGTCGGTGAAGCAGCGCTTCTGCTTGCCGCCTTCAATAAGCTTGATCGGCGAACCTTCCACCAGGTTGAGGATCAACTGAGTGATGGCGCGGGAGCTACCGATACGCGCGGCGTTGAGGTTATCCAGGCGCGGCCCCATCCAGTTGAACGGGCGGAACAGGGTGAACTTGAGGCCGTTCTTATCGCCGTAAGCCCAGATCACGCGGTCCAGTAGCTGTTTGGACACCGAGTAGATCCAACGCTGTTTGTTGATTGGGCCAACCACCAGGTTGGAGGTATCTTCATCGAAGTTGTTGTCGGTGCACATGCCGTACACTTCAGAAGTCGAAGGGAAGATAATGCGCTTATTGTATTTCACGCAGTCGCGGATAATCTTCAGATTCTCTTCGAAGTCCAGTTCGAACACGCGCAGCGGGTTACGGGTGTATTCGATAGGGGTGGCGATCGCCACCAGCGGCAGCACGACATCACATTTCTTAATGTGGTATTCGATCCACTCGGAGTGAATGCTGATATCGCCTTCTACGAAGTGGAAACGCGGGCAGTCAAGGAAACGGCTGATGGCGTCAGAGCCGATATCCAGGCCGTAAATCTCATAGTTGTCGTCCTGCAACAGACGCTCGGTGAGATGGTTACCGATAAAACCGTTAACGCCGAGGATCAGCACGCGAGTACGGCGCTTAATCGCCACCACCGGTTTGCTGCTCAGCACCGCGCTGGTCACCAGGCCCAGCGCCTGCGCCAGTTGGGTACCCTGCATGTAGACGCCGCGTTCGGTCTGGCCGGTGACGATTTCCAGCGCCCCCTGCTGGCAGGCGACCACTAATGGCGCCACGGAGATGACGGTACCCGGTTTCGCCGCGGGCAGGTCGGCACGCACGCGGGATTTCCAGACGATAAATTTGTTCGCGCCGGCATAGGCGAACGCGCCCGGCCACGGATCGGACACCGCGCGCACCAGGTTGTGCAGAGTCTGCGCCGGTTTGTCCCAATCGAGACGTCCGTCTTCCGGGGTACGACGGCCAACGTAGGTCGCCTGGCTGTGGTCCTGCGCCCGCTCCTCAGTCTTACCCTCACGAATAGCCGGCAGCGCCTGGCCCAGCAGATCGGAGGCAGCGGCGCACAGCTTACGGTGCAGCCCCAGCGCCGCTTCGTCCGGGCCGATAGCCACGGTTTGCTGGGCGACGATATCGCCCGCGTCCGCGCGGTTAACCATGCGATGCAAAGTAACGCCGGTTTCGCTTTCGCCGTTGACCAGTACCCAGTTCAGCGGCGCGCGACCGCGGTATTTCGGCAGCAGAGAACCATGCAGGTTGAAAGCCCCTTTCGGCGCGATACTCAGGATCTCATCGCACAGCAGGTTGCGGTAATAGAACGAGAACAGCACGTCCGGCTTCATCTCGCGAATACGTTCAATCCACAGCGGATGGTTAACATCTTCCGGCGCCCATACCGGGATACCTTGCTCAGCGGCAATGCGCGCTACGGAACCAAAGAAATGGTTTTCGCCAGGGTTATCCGGATGGGTAAAAATAGCGGCGATGTCATAACCGGCATCCAGCAGAGACTGAATACCTGCGCAACCCATATCGTGATAAGCGAAGACTACTGCTTTCATGAACGATCTTCCTCTTGAGACGCCGTTTCCGGCTGACGAACAACACGTTGAATAAAGTAGCGGGGACGAGCGCGGACATCGTTATAGATGCGGCCGATATACTCCCCAAGCAGGCCCATACCGACAAACTGGGCGCCGATGAACATAAACAGCACGGCGAAGAGCATGAACACCCCATCCGCCGCCCACTGCGGACCGAAGGCCAGACGCAGTACCACCAGCAGCAGGCCGAAGGCAAAGCCCAACAGGGCTATCACGCTGCCGAAAATACTTAGTAAACGCAGCGGAGTGGTGGTCAGGCATGTCACCAGGTCATACATCAGGTTAATCAGACGCATGAAGCTGTATTTGGAATCGCCAAATTCGCGTTCGGCGTGCATCACCGGGATCTCGACCGCGCGGCGGGCGAAGGTATTCGCCAGGATCGGGATAAAGGTGCTGCGCTCGTGGCAGTTCAGCATGGCATCGATGATGTGGCGGCGGTAGGCGCGCAGCATGCAGCCGTAATCACCCATCGCTTTACCAGTAGTGCGCTGGATCAGACGGTTAATCATCTTCGATGCGGATTTGCGGAAGATGCTGTCCTGACGGTTCTGGCGCACGGTACCGACCACGTCGTAGCCTTCATCGGCTTTTTCTACCAGACGCGGGATCTCTTCCGGCGGGTTTTGCAGGTCGGCATCCAGGGTAATGATCAGGTCGCCGGTCACGTGGCTAAAGCCGGCCATGATCGCCGAGTGCTGGCCGTAGTTGCGGTTCAACAGCACCGCTACGATGTGGCTGCCTTCGGCTTCGGCGGCTTCGGTCAGCATGCGCGCGGAATCATCGCTGCTGCCGTCGTCGATCAGCAAAATTTCATATTGGCGTCCCAGCGTTGCACAGGCGGCATCGGTGCGGCGCAGCAGTTCCGGCAGACTATCCTGTTCGTTGTAAACCGGGATAACTACCGAGACTTTTTTTACGGGAGGATAAGTAAGCATATCAACGTCCTGACAACTGATGCAGCGCGGTAATGACGCGGGTGACATCGTCGTCGGTCATATCCGGGAACAGCGGGATGGAACAAATGCGCGCGCTGTTCCATTCCGTATTCGGTAATGAAACTTCAGGGAAGCGTTCGCGGTAATACTTTTGCGTATGGGCCGCGCGGAAGTGCAGGCCGGTGCCGATACCCATGGCTTTCAGCTTTTCCATCAGGGCATCGCGGCTGATGCCGCAGGCGGCTTCATCAACGCGGATGATAAACAGGTGCCACGCGTGCTGGTGATCCCATGCTGGTATGGTCAGCGGTTTAAAGGGCGTATCCGCCAGTTCGCGCAGGTAGCGCTGGGCGATTTCACCGCGACGCTGATTCGCCTGCGCCAGCTTATCCAGTTGCACCAGCGCCAGTGCGGCGTTGATATCGGCCAGATTGTATTTAAAGCCGGGTGCGATCACTTCCGCCTGCGGCGCGCGACCATGGGTCTGGCGGTCGTAGGCATCAACGCCAAGACCGTGGAATTTGAGGCTACGGATGCGGGAAGCCAGCTCGTCGTCGTCGGTAACGATTAGCCCGCCTTCGGCGCAGGTCATATTTTTGATCGCGTGGAACGAGAAGATAGCGGTTCCGCGCCAGCCGACATGGCGGCCTTTATAGTGCGTACCAGCGGCATGCGCGGCATCTTCGATAACCGGAATACCGTGGCGCTCGCCAACGGCGCGAATCGCATCGATATCCGCAGGCGCGCCCGCATAATGCACAGGAATAATCGCTTTGGTCCGCGAGGTGATCGCCGCTTCTACCGCCTCAGGGGTAATCATCAGATTGTCATGGTCGACATCGATCATCACCGGCATCGCGCCCAGTAGACAGATCATGTTGAGCGTGGAGACCCAGGTCTGCGAAGGGGTGATCACTTCGTCGCCGGGGCCAATGCCCATCGCCATCAACGTGACGTGCATACCGCCGGTCGCGGAGCTCACGGCGATGGCGTTTCGGTTGCCGGTCAGTTGGCAAAATGCCTCTTCCAGCGCCTGATTTTTGGGACCCGTAGTAATCCATCCCGATTGCAAAACTTCACGCAGCGCAGCCAGCTCTGCGTCGCCCATTGACGGGCGCGAAAACGGCAGAAATTCGCTCATCTTTTTCCTGTTCTATTAATAACCCACTAAAAAAGGGGGTCGGTAGAAAGAAATATCCTGCGCCAGCGG
>CABUCP010000005.1 GCA_902490055.1 uncultured Klebsiella sp.
TAATAAGGATCAAAATAATGACCGAAGCCATGAAGATTACGCTTACTACACAGCCAGCCGATGCGCGTTGGGGAGAAAAAGCGGCCTGGAGTATCAATAACGACGGTCTTGCTCTGCATCTCAACGGCAAAGACGACCTGGGGCTGATCCAGCGCGCGGCGCGCAAAATTGACGGCATGGGTATCAAGCACGTCGCATTAAGCGGCGAAGGCTGGAATACCGATCGCGCCTGGGCCTTCTGGGCCGGCTATAAAGGGCCGAAGGGGCAACGTCAGATTGAATGGCCGACCCTTGACGACGCGCAGCGTAGCGAACTGGATAATCGCCTGACGATCATCGATTGGGTCCGCGACACCATCAACGCGCCGGCAGAGGAACTGGGGCCGGAACAGCTGGCGCAGCGCGCCGTTGACCTGCTGTGCAGCGTGGCGGGCGAGAAGATGAGCTATCGCATCACTAAAGGCGAAGATCTGCGTGAGCAGAACTATCTTGGCCTGCACACCGTAGGCCGCGGCTCCGAGCGCCCGCCGGTTCTGCTGGCGCTGGACTACAACCCGACCGGCGATAAAGAAGCGCCGGTCTATGCCTGCCTGGTCGGCAAAGGTATCACCTTTGACTCCGGCGGCTACAGCATCAAGCAAAGCGCCTTTATGGATTCGATGAAGTCCGACATGGGCGGTGCGGCCACCGTGACCGGCGCGCTGGCTTTCGCCATTACCCGCGGTCTGAATAAACGTGTGAAGCTGTACCTGTGCTGCGCGGATAACCTGATCAGCGGCAACGCCTTCAAGCTTGGCGATATCATTCATTATCGCAACGGCAAAACCGTTGAAATCATGAATACCGATGCCGAAGGCCGCCTGGTGCTGGCGGATGGCTTGATCGACGCCTCGGCGCAAAAGCCGGAGCTGATCATCGATGCCGCCACCCTGACCGGCGCGGCGAAAACCGCGCTCGGTAACGATTATCATGCGCTGTTTAGCTTTGATGATGCGCTGGCGAATCGTCTGCTGGCAAGCGCGCAAGCGGAAAACGAAGCCTTCTGGCGTCTGCCGCTGGCCGAGTTCCACCGCAACCAGCTGCCGTCGAACTTCGCTGAACTGAATAACACTGGTAGCGCGGCCTATCCGGCTGGCGCCAGCACCGCGGCGGGCTTCCTGTCCCACTTCGTGGAAAACTATCACCAGGGCTGGCTGCATATCGACTGCTCCGCAACCTACCGTAAATCGGCGGTTGAGCAGTGGTCCGCGGGGGCGACCGGTCTTGGCGTGCGCACCATTGCTAACCTGCTGACGGCTGAGTAATTTTTTTGCCGGGTAGCGCCACTACGCTTACCCGGCCTCAAAACCGTAGGCCCGTGCGGACGCAGCGCCGCCGGGCGATTTTTGAAGTAGCGAATCTATGTCTGAAACTAAAAACGAATTAGAAATCCTGCTGGAGAAGGCGGCGACCGAGCCGGCCCATCGTCCGGCATTTTTCGCCGCGCTGCTTGAGGCCACCGTATGGGTGCCGGGTACCGCGGCGGAGGGTGAGCAGATTGTTGAAGATAGCGCCCTCGATCTGCAGCATTGGGAAAAAGATGACGGCACTTCCGTGATTCCTTTCTTCACTTCGCTGGAAGCGCTGCAGCAGGCGGTAGAAGATGAGCAGGCCTTCGTGATGATGCCGGCGCGTACGCTGATGGCCATCACTCTCGGCGAATCGCTGTTCCTCAACGCGAAGCTTGCAACCGGCAAAGAGTTCACGCCGCGTGAAATCAGCCATCTGCTGGGTGAAGAGGGTAGCCCGCTCAGTGCCCAAACGGTACTGGAAGGCGGCGAAGCGCTGCTATTGTCTGAAGTCGCCGAACCGCCGGCGCAGATGGTGGACTCGCTGACCACGCTGTTTAAAACGCTGAAGACCGTGAAGCGCGCGTTTTTGTGCTCGATTAAAGAGCGCGCCGACGCACCGGCCAACTTGTTGATCGGGATTGAAGCGGAAGGGGATATTGAATCCATTATCCAGACCACCGGCAGCGTGGCGACCGATACCTTACCCGGCGATGAACCGATCGATATTTGCCAGGTAGTAGAAGGCGAGAAGGGCATCAGCCACTTTATGATTGCCCATATTACGCCGTTCTATGAAAAACGCTGGGGCAGCTTCCTGCGCGATTTCAAGCAGAACCGAATCATATAAAGATTTCCCGGGTAGGGCGCAGCCGCTACCCGGAAATCCTACTTTTACTGCGCCGGCTCGATCGGCAAATCCGTTCTCGCGCCCCACTCACTCCACGAACCATCGTACAGGCATACGCCGTTGACGCCGAGCGTAGTCAACGCCAGCACCACTACCGCCGCCGTTACGCCGGAGCCACAGCTGGCGATAATCGGCCGCTCAAAATCCACGCCCTGGCGGATAAAAATATCATTCAGCTCATCGACGGTTTTCAGCTCGCCGTTAATCACCAGATCGCTCCAGGGTACGTTAAGCGCGCCCGGGATATGCCCGCGACGTAAGCCGGGACGTGGTTCATCCGCCTGGCCGTTAAAACGCGCGGCCGGGCGCGCGTCAACGATCTGCGCCGATCCTTCGTGGCTGACCAGTAGCACATCGGTTAGCCGCTTGATCACCTCAGGATCGAAGTTGACGTCGAATTCGCCTTCCGCTAACTGCGGATCGCCTTGCTCCAACGGTAGCTCGTCGCGGCGCCAGCCTTCCAGGCCACCGGCGACAATCGACACGTTTTCGACGCCGAAGGTGCGTAACATCCACCAGGCGCGCGGCGCCGAGAATAGATTACCTTCGTCATAAACCACCAGGTGTTTATCGCTGCTAACGCCCAGCTCGCGCATCGCGACGGCAAAGGTTTCCGCACGCGGCATCATGTGTGGCAGCGGGCTGGTGTGGTCAGACAGTGCTTCAATATCAAAAAAAACCGCGCCGGGGATATGCCCGTCGCGGTATTCCGCCGCCATATCGTGCAGCGCTTCCTGGCCCGCGGGCGCCATCCGCGCATCAAGAATTTGAATCTGCGGGTCATCAATGTGTTCCGCCAGCCAGTCGGCCGCGACAAAGAATGAGGTGGACATGAGAGCCTCCGTTTTATTATCGATCGATGAATTGTCGGTGTTTTAGATTGGGCTGACAAGTTAAGGACGCCGGAGTGGGGAGGCGGTCACGCTGTTGCCTGATTCATTGGTCATTTCTATGCTGGTCGCTGTTGGGAATCGTCCTCATAGCGCATAATAAGACGTTATGAATGAGATCAGGCTCTGGGCCGAGGGGTTAGAAGGATGAAACCATTTCGTTTAGCGGCGCTATCGTTGGCGCTCCTTACCGCACTATCATTAGCCGGTTGCGATAACAGCGGCGAACCGCAGGCCGTATCGGCAGCCGATAAAGGTGCAGCCGATAGCGCGAAAAAACCGGATAGCGGCCAGCTGGCAACACTGAAAGAAAAAAGTCAGGGTAAAGCGCTGACGTTGCTTGATGCTTCCGAGGTACAGCTCGACGGCGCGGCGACGCTGGTACTCACTTTCTCTATCCCGCTTAAACCGGATCAGGACTTCTCCCGCAGCGTACATCTGGTTGACAAGAAAAACGGCAAGGTTGACGGCGCATGGGAGCTGGCGCCGAATCTGAAAGAACTACGTCTTCGCCATCTCGAGCCTAAACGTGAGCTAATTGTCAGCGTTGATCCCACGCTGATTGCCCTCAATGACGCCACCTTCGGCAGCCATTTTGAAAAAACCATCGCCACCCGCGATATCGCCCCAAGCGTCGGTTTCGCCAGCCGCGGTTCGCTGCTGCCGGGGAAAGTCGTCGCCGGGCTGCCGGTGATGGCCCTTAACGTTGATAACGTCGACGTTAATTTCTTCCGCATCAAGCCGGAATCACTCTCCGCCTTCGTTAGCCAGTGGGAATACCGTAACTCGTTAAGCAACTGGGAATCCGACGAGCTGCTGAAGATGGCCGAACTGGTGTATAGCGGGCGTTTCGATCTCAACCCGGCGCGCAATACCCGTGAAAAGCTGCTGCTGCCGCTAAGTGATATTAAGCCGCTACAGCAGCCGGGCGTCTACGTAGCGGTGATGAACCCGGCGGGCCACTATAGCTATAGCAATGCGGCGACGCTGTTCACCCTCAGCGATATCGGCGTTTCGGCGCATCGCTACCACAACCGGCTCGATGTCTTCACCCAGAGCCTGGAAAACGGCGCCGCGCAGTCGGGCATCGACGTTCAACTGCTGAATACTAAAGGGCAGACGCTGGCGCAGGCGAAGAGCGATAGCCAGGGCCACGTAACCCTGCAAACCGATAAAGAGGCGGCGCTGCTGCTGGCGCGTAAAGACGGGCAAACCACGCTGCTTGACCTCAAACTACCGGCGCTGGATCTGGCGGAATTTTCCATCGCCGGCGCGCCGGGCTACAGCAAACAGTTCTTTATGTTTGGCCCGCGCGATCTCTATCGCCCGGGGGAAACGGTGATCCTTAACGCGCTGCTGCGCGACGGCGACGGCAAACCGCTGGCGGAGCAGCCGGTGAAGCTGGAGGTGGTGCAGCCGGACGGCCAGGTGATTCGTTCCGTGATGAGCAAACCGGTGAATGGCCTGTATCAGTTTACTTATCCGCTCGACGGCGGCGCGGCCACCGGTATGTGGCATATCCGCGCCAGCACCGGCGACAATCAGCCGCGCGAGTGGGATTTCCACGTTGAAGACTTTATGCCGGAGCGCATGGCGCTGAACCTGATCCCGCAGGCCGCGCCGATTGCGCCGAATGCTGACGTCACTTTTAACGTTAGCGGCGCTTATCTCTACGGCGCGCCGGCCAGCGGCAATCAGCTGCAGGGCAAGCTGTTCCTGCGCCCGCTGCGTGACGCCGTCGCCGCGCTGCCGGGCTTCCAGTTCGGTGATATCGCCGAAGAGAACCTCTCTCGTAGTCTCGATGAAGTCCAACTAACGCTGGATGAAAAAGGCCATGCCGAGGTCACAACCGCCAGCCAGTGGCAGGATAGCCATTCGCCGCTGCAGGTGGTGTTGCAGGCCAGCCTGCTCGAATCCGGCGGTCGTCCGGTCACCCGCACCGTACAGCAGCCGATCTGGCCCGCCGATGCGCTGCCGGGGATCCGCCCGCAATTTACCCTGAAGGATGTTTATGACTACCGCACCGATACCACGATCAAACAACCGGTGGTCGATGAAAACAGTAATGCCGCTTTCGATATCGTCTATGCCGATGCTAAAGGCGAGAAAAAAGCGGTCTCCGGCCTGCAGGTGCGGCTGATCCGCGAGCGTCGAGATTACTACTGGAACTGGTCAGAGAGTGAAGGCTGGCAGTCGCAGTTCGATCAAAAAGATCTGCAGGAGGGCGAGGAGTCGCTGGATCTGCAGGCCGGACAGACCGGCAAAGTCAGCTTCCCGGTGGAGTGGGGATCGTATCGCCTGGAGGTGAAAGGGCCGGACGACGCTGTCAGCAGCGTGCGATTCTGGGCGGGCTATAGCTGGCAGGATAACAGCGAAGGCGCCGGCGCGGCGCGTCCTGACCGGGTGACCATGAAGCTGGATAAGCCGAGCTATAAACCGGGCGACACTATCAAGCTGCGCATTGCCGCGCCGTCGGCGGGTAAAGGCTACGCGATGGTGGAATCGAGCGAGGGGCCGCTGTGGTGGCAGGAGATTGACGTCCCGGCTGAGGGGATGGATCTGTCGATTCCGGTCGACAAGGCCTGGAATCGCCACGACCTTTATCTCAGTACCCTGGTGATCCGCCCGGGCGATAAATCGCGTTCGGCGACGCCGAAGCGTGCGGTCGGCCTGCTGCATCTGCCGCTGGGCGATGAAAACCGCCGTCTGACCCTGGCGCTGGAGGCGCCGGAAAAAATGCGCCCGAATCAGCCGCTGACGGTCAAAGTAAAAGCCAGCGTCAAAGAGGGCGAGGTGCCGAAACAGGTCAATGTCCTGCTCTCGGCGGTCGATAGCGGGGTGCTGAATATTACCGATTATGCTACACCGGATCCGTGGAACGCCTTCTTTGGCCAGAAGCGCTACGGCGCGGATATTTATGATATCTACGGTCAGGTGATTGAAGGGCAGGGGCGCTTAGCCAGCCTGCGCTTTGGCGGCGACGGCGACGAGCTAAAACGCGGCGGGAAGGCGCCGGTTAACCACGTCACGATTATCGCCCAACAGGCGCAGCCGGTGGTGCTTAACGACCAGGGCGAGGGGACGGTGACGCTACCGATCGGCGATTTTAACGGCGAGCTGCGGGTCATGGCGCAGGGGTGGACGGCGGATGATTTCGGCAGCGGCGAAGATAACGTGGTGGTTGCCGCCCCGGTTATCGCTGAGCTAAACACGCCGCGCTTCCTTGCCAGCGGCGATACCACGCGGCTGGCGCTGGATCTCAGTAACCTGACCGATAAACCGCAAACCCTGCAGGTCAATCTTGCCGCCAGCGGGCTGGTGACGTTGACCGATGGGCAACTGCCGCCGGTGCAACTGGCGCCGGGCGCGCGCAGCACCCTGTTCGTGCCGGTCAGCGCGTTGGCCGGCTTCGGCGATGGTCAGGTGAGCGCGACCATCAGCGGCCTGAGTCTGCCGGGCGAAACCTTCGCGCCGCTGCAAAAACAGTGGAAAATCGGCGTGCGTCCGGCGTTCCCGGCGCAAACCGTCAATAGCGGCGTAGTGCTGCAGCCGGGCGAAAGCTGGCAGGCGCCGGCGGCGCAAAGCCAGGGCTTCGCCCCGCAAACGCTGCAGGGCCAACTGCTGTTCAGCGGCAAGCCGCCGCTGAATCTCGCCCGCTATATCCGCGAGCTGAAAGCCTATCCGTATGGCTGTCTCGAACAGACCGCCAGCGGCCTGTTCCCGTCGCTGTACAGCAGCGCGGCGCAGCTAAAAGCGTTGGGGATTAGCGGCGATAGCGATGAAAAACGCCGCGCGGCGGTTGAGGTTGGCATTTCGCGCTTGCTGCAGATGCAGCTGGAAAACGGCGGCTTTGCGCTGTGGGATAAAGCCGGCCCGGAAGAGTACTGGCTGACCGCCTACGCGATGGACTTCCTCGTCCGAGCGGGCGAGCAGGGCTATAGCGTGCCGGTTAACGCCATGAATAAAGGCAATGAACGTCTGCTGCGCTATCTGCAAGAACCGGGGTTAATGACCGTGCGCTACAGCGATGATGCGGCGGCCAGCCGCTTCGCCGCGCAGGCCTATGCCGCGCTGGTGCTGGCGCGCCAGCAAAAAGCGCCGCTTGGCGCGCTGCGTGAAATCTGGAGCCGTCACCAACAGGCGCGTTCCGGCTTGTCATTACTACAGCTCGGTATCGCGCTGAAAACCATGGGCGACGCGCCGCGCGGCGATGAAGCCGTGAAGCTGGCGGTGACGACGCCGCGCCAGGATGAGAACCGCTGGCTGGGCGATTACGGCAGCCAACTTCGCGATGATGCGCTGAAACTGGCGCTGTTGGAAGAGAACAAGCTGCTACCGGATGTGCAAAACCAGCTGTTAAGCAGCCTGTCGGAAGAGGCTTTTGGTCAGCGCTGGCTGTCGACGCAGGAAACCAACGCGCTGTTCCTCGCCGGACGTACGCTGGCAGAACTGCCGGGTAACTGGCAGGCGCAAACCTCGCTACAGGCGGAGCCGCTTACCGGCAATAAGGCGCAAACCCGCAATCTCGACGGCGATCGACTGGCGGCGCTGCAGGTGAGCAATACCGGCAATCAGCCGCTGTGGCTGCGCCTGGATAGCAGCGGTTATCCGCAAAGCGCGCCGCAGCCGGGCGGCAACGTACTGGGGATTGAACGCAGCGTATTCGATACTCAGGGGCAGCAGAAGTCGCTCTCGTCGTTGCGCAGCGGCGAACTGGTGCTGGTGAAGCTGGAGATTACCGCCAAACGTAATGTCCCTGATGCGCTGGTGGTCGATCTGCTGCCTGCCGGGCTGGAGCTGGAAAACCAGAACCTGGCCAATAGCAGCGCCAGCCTGCAGGAAAACGGCGAAGCGGTGCAAAATCTGCTTAACCAGATGCAGCAGGCGGATATTCAACATATCGAGTTCCGCGATGATCGTTTCGTCGCCGCGGTCGCCATCAATGAAGGCCAGCCGGTGACGCTGGTTTATCTGGCGCGGGCGGTGACGCCGGGCACTTATCAGGTACCGCAGCCGCAGGTAGAATCGATGTACGTACCACAGTGGCGGGCGACAGGCGCGGCCAGCGGCCCGCTTACCGTTACGCCGTAAATGCGAGTATTCCGTCGCATAAAACGCCGCTGGCGCTGGCTGGCGGCGTTTATTTTTCTGCTGTGGCTGGCGGTGCTGGCGGCCGACCGTCTGTGGCCGCTGCCGCTGCATGAGGTCACGCCGGCGCGCGTAGTGGTAGCGGAAGACGGTACGCCGTTGTGGCGCTTTGCCGATGCGCAGGGCGTTTGGCGCTATCCGCTGACCATCGCCGACGTCTCGCCGCGCTATCTGCAGGCGCTTATCCAGTATGAAGACCGCTGGTTCTGGAAGCATCCGGGCGTCAATCCCTTTGCGGTGCTGCGCGCCGCCTGGCAGGATCTCGCCTCCGGGCGAGTCATCTCTGGCGGTAGTACTCTCACCATGCAGGTGGCGCGTTTGCTCGATCCCCATCCGCGTACCTTTGGCGGTAAGCTACGTCAGCTGTGGCGGGCGCTGCAGCTTGAGTGGCATCTGTCAAAAAGCGATATTCTCACCCTGTATCTGAACCGCGCGCCGTTTGGCGGCACCCTGCAGGGGATCGGCGCCGCCAGCTGGGCCTATCTCGGTAAACCGCCCGCCCAGCTTAGCTACGGCGAAGCGGCGCTGCTGGCGGTCCTGCCGCAGGCGCCCAGCCGCTTACGCCCGGACCGCTGGCCGCAGCGGGCACAGGCCGCGCGCGATAAGGTGCTGGCGCGGATGCTCAGCCAGGGCGTCTGGCCGCAGCAAGCGGTACAGGAGGCGATGGAAGAACCGGTCTGGCTGTTTCCGCGCCAAATGCCGCAGCTGGCGCCGCTCTTCGCGCGCCGGGCGCTGGCGACCAGCCGCGATGAAAAGGTGACGACAACGCTCGATGCCGGGCTCCAGCGGCAGCTTGAAGATCTGGCGATGAACTGGAAATCGCGCCTGCCGCCTCGCAGTTCACTGGCGATAGTCGTTGTCGATCATACGGATATGAAAGTCCGCGGTTGGGTGGGGTCGGCGGATATTAACGAAGATAGTCGTTTTGGTCATATTGATATGGCCTCAGCGGTCCGTTCGCCGGGCTCGGTGTTGAAGCCGTTTGTTTACGCGATGGCGATGGATGAAGGATTGATTCATCCGGCATCGTTGTTACAGGATGTGCCGCGGCGTTTTAGCGATTATCGCCCCGGTAATTTTGACAGCGGCTTCCATGGCCCGGTCAGCGCCAGCGAAGCGTTGGTGCGATCGCTAAATCTGCCGGCGGTACAGGTGCTGGAAGCCTATGGGCCAAAGCGCTTTGCGGCTAATTTACGTAATGCCGGGCTTCCCTTGATGCTACCTGCGGGTGCGGAGCCGAACCTGTCGCTGATCCTCGGCGGAGCCGGGGCGCGGTTGGACGATATTGTCGCGGCGTATAGCGCCTTTGCCCGGCACGGTAAGGCAGCGCGTCTGCGTATTAAACCTGATGAGCCGCTGGTGGAAAGGGCGCTGATGTCGCCGGGAGCGGCGTGGATCACCCGACGTATTCTCGCCGGCGAGGCGCAACCGCTGCCCGATGCTTCGCTGCCGCAAACGGTGCCGCTGGCGTGGAAAACCGGAACCAGCTATGGCTATCGCGATGCGTGGGCGGTCGGCCTCAACGCGCGGTATTTAATTGGCATCTGGACCGGGCGTCCTGACGGCACGCCGGTAGTGGGCCAGTTTGGTTTCGCCAGCGCCGTGCCGTTGCTGAATCAGGTCAATAATATGCTGCTGGCGCGCCCGTCAATGAGCCGCGGCGGACTGCTGGTCGACCCGCGCCCTGAGACGGTTAGCCGCGGGACTATCTGCTGGCCCGGTGGGCAGGATCTGCCGGCTGGCGATAGCAACTGCCGGCGACGGCTGGCCAGTTGGCTGCTGGAGGAAAGCCAGCCGCCGACCATGTTGCTGCCGGGACAGGAGGGCGTACGCGGGATCCGCTTCCCGGTATGGCGTAATGAACAAGGCGAACGCGTAGCGGCGGATTGCCCCGGCGCGATTCCTGGATATGTTGATGTCTGGCCGCTACCGCTGGAACCCTGGCTACCGGCCAGCGAACGCCGACGCGCGCGTCTGGGACCGGCATCGAAGGCGTGTCCGCCGCTGCAAACTCAGGATGCGCCGCCGCTGGTGCTGTCCGGCATCCGCGAAGGCGCAGTGATTAAGCGCTTGCCTGGCGAGGCGCGGGTGATGCTACCGCTGCAAACGACCGGCGGTGAGGGGCGGCGCTGGTGGTTTATCAACGGCGAACCGCTAGCGGCCAGTGGTGCGAGAACTACCCTGAGGTTGGAGAAACCTGGCGAGTGGCAACTGGTGGTGATGGATGACGCGGGGCAGATGGCGGCCGCCAATTTCACCTTACAATAAACGGGGTGAATCTATTGTTGGCGGTTTGTGTTGCTAATACTCATCTTATTTTAACAAAATGTTACCTTCATCCGTAGGCATCGCCGACGTTGCTCATTATAATGCGCGCCAGGCCATACGATCGTATGCGCAACAACAGAACATTTAATTAGAGGTAATCATGGCTATTGAACGTACTTTTTCCATCATCAAACCAAACGCGGTGGCAAAAAACGTTATTGGCAGCATCTTTTCTCGCTTTGAAGCTGCAGGGTTCAAAATCGTCGGCACCAAAATGCTGCATCTGACCGTTGAGCAGGCTCGCGGTTTCTATGCCGAGCACGAAGGTCGTCCGTTCTTCGACGGCTTGGTTGAGTTCATGACTTCCGGCCCGATCGTGGTTTCCGTCCTCGAAGGCGAAAACGCGGTTCAGCGTCACCGTGACCTGCTGGGCGCGACCAACCCGGACAACGCGCTGGCCGGTACCCTGCGCGCTGACTACGCTGACAGCTTCACCGAGAACGGCACCCACGGTTCCGACTCTGTAGAATCCGCTGCTCGCGAAATTGCGTTCTTCTTTGCTGAAGGCGAGGTTTGCCCGCGCACTCGCTAATCTCCTGCGTCTTTCACGCCACCGCTTTGTTGGCTTAATTCGCGCACCCCGGTCACATAGTTATCTATGCTCCCGGGGATTTGCGAATTCGCCGCCTCGCGGTGACCTGAAATACTTTGGAGATATAAACCTCGTCTTTTCGACCGTCGCGGCGTTGGCCTGACAATCGAAAAGCCTTAGAGGATTGAGCAGTCAGTAACAGATTTTTTCATCATTGACTGCGTGCAGGCATGGCTTCTATGCGCCAGAATTTGTAGAATATAGCGCCCCCGGACGAGCAGTCGCTCTCCGGGGCGTTTCTTTTTTCAACCCACCTGGGGCCATAACGTGTAATAACGAGGCCGGAACTTATTATGTCTGAACAAATTGTCACACCTGATGCCGCCGCTCTGACGGTGCCGAACAAAGATGCCAAAATCAACCTGCTGGATTTAAACCGTCAGCAGATGCGCGAGTTTTTCCAAAACATGGGCGAGAAGCCTTTCCGCGCCGATCAGGTGATGAAGTGGATGTATCACTACTGCTGCGATGACTTTGATGAAATGACCGACATCAACAAAGTCCTGCGCGGTAAACTGAAAGAAGTCGCTGAGATCCGCGCGCCGGAAGTCGTTGAAGAGCAGCGCTCCAGCGATGGCACCATCAAATGGGCGATTGCCGTGGGCGATCAGCGCGTGGAAACGGTATATATCCCGGAAGACGACCGCGCTACCCTGTGCGTCTCTTCGCAGGTCGGTTGCGCGCTGGAATGTAAATTCTGCTCCACCGCGCAGCAGGGCTTCAACCGCAACCTGCGCGTTTCCGAAATTATCGGCCAGGTCTGGCGCGCGGCGAAAATCGTCGGCGCGGTGAAGACCACCGGCGTACGTCCGATCACCAACGTGGTAATGATGGGAATGGGCGAGCCGCTGCTGAACCTCAACAACGTGGTTCCGGCGATGGAAATCATGCTGGATGACTTCGGTTTTGGTCTCTCCAAACGTCGCGTGACCCTGTCGACCTCCGGCGTGGTACCGGCGCTGGATAAACTCGGCGATATGATCGACGTCGCGCTGGCGATTTCCCTGCACGCGCCGAACGATACCATCCGCGACGAAATTGTCCCGATCAACAAAAAGTACAACATCGAGACCTTCCTGAATTCGGTACGCGGCTATATTTCGAAGTCCAATGCCAACCAGGGCCGTGTGACCATCGAGTACGTCATGCTGGATCACGTCAACGACGGTACCGAACATGCCCACGAACTGGCGGCGCTGCTGAAGGATACCCCGTGTAAGATCAACCTGATCCCATGGAACCCGTTCCCGGGCGCGCCGTATGGCCGTAGCTCCAACAGCCGCATCGACCGTTTCTCCAAAGTGCTGATGGAGTATGGTTTCACCACTATCGTGCGTAAAACCCGCGGCGACGATATCGATGCCGCCTGCGGTCAGCTGGCGGGCGATGTTATCGACCGTACCAAACGTACGCTGCGTAAGCGTATGCAGGGCGAAGCGATCGACGTGAAAGCGGTCTGATAAGTGATGCAGCGCGCAGTGGAAGCTGCGCGCTGCATAAATATGTCGAATTACCAGGCGAAATACGCTGATTCGGTTAATAATTACGGTGCGTTTTTGTCGACTTTGAGGCAGTATGTAGCGGTACAACAACCGCTTAGCATTCAATATTGATAAGTCTCTGTGATAGTCGCCCGGACGGCCTTATACTGTCGGTTGACGTTGAGCAGTGTCTCGCGGCGCAGGCTTTTTCCCGCGCTGAACTTTAAATTTCACGTACCAGTAGTTGTAGCGAATGAATACTGAAGCCACTCAAGACCATCAAGAAGCAAACACTACGGGCGCGCGCCTGCGTAACGCCCGCGAACAACTCGGACTCAGCCAGCAAGCGGTGGCTGAGCGCTTATGCCTGAAGGTTTCCACGGTTCGTGATATTGAAGACGACAAGGCGCCTGCCGATCTCGCTTCGACCTTCCTGCGCGGCTATATCCGTTCCTACGCTCGCCTCGTACATATTCCGGAAGAAGAACTGCTGCCGATGATGGCGAAACAGACGCCGATTCGCGCCGCTAAAGTGGCGCCGATGCAGAGCTTCTCACTGGGCAAACGTCGCAAAAAGCGCGACGGTTGGCTGATGAGCTTTACCTGGCTGATTCTGTTTGTGGTTATCGGCCTGAGCGGCGCATGGTGGTGGCAAGACCACAAAGCGCAGCAGGAAGAGATCACCAGCATGGCCGATCAGTCTACAAGCGATCTGAACGGCAGCCAGTCGATTCCGCTGGATACTGGCTCAGCGAATAACGCGCCGGATACCGCGGCCGCCAATGACAACAGCGCGCCGGTTGATACCTCGACCGCGCCTGCGCCGAGCGCACCGGCGGCAACCCCTGCGCCGGTTGATAACAACGCCGTTGTTGCGCCTTCTCAGGCGAATGTCGACACCGCTGCCACAGCGCCTGCTGCGCCAGCGCCGACCTCCGCATTGCCGACCGATCAGGCGAATGCCGCGGCGGCGGCTTCCGCTCAGGATTTGGTGATGAACTTTAATGCCGATTGCTGGCTGGAAGTGAGCGATGCAACCGGTAAAAAACTGTTCAGCGGCCTGCAGCGTAAAGGCGGAAACCTGAACCTGAGCGGTCAGGCGCCGTATAAGCTGAAAATCGGCGCGCCGGCTGCGGTACAAATCCAGTATCTGGGTAAACCAGTCGATTTGAGTCGTTTTATCAGAACTAACCAGGTTGCGCGTCTGACCCTTAATGCCGAACAATCACCGGCGCAGTAACAGACGGGTAACGCGGGAGATTTTTCATGCATAACCAGGCTCCGATTCAACGTAGAAAGTCCAAACGAATTTACGTTGGTAATGTGCCGATTGGCGATGGGGCTCCCATTGCCGTACAGTCGATGACCAATACTCGCACCACCGATGTGGCTGCGACGGTAAATCAAATCAAAGCGTTAGAGCGCGTTGGCGCGGACATCGTCCGCGTTTCCGTCCCGACGATGGATGCGGCGGAAGCGTTCAAGCTCATCAAACAGCAGGTGAACGTCCCGCTGGTCGCCGATATCCACTTTGACTATCGTATCGCGCTGAAAGTCGCCGAATACGGTGTCGATTGCCTGCGTATCAACCCGGGCAACATCGGCAATGAAGAGCGCATCCGCATGGTTGTGGACTGCGCGCGCGATAAAAACATTCCTATCCGCATCGGCGTAAACGCCGGTTCGCTGGAAAAAGATCTGCAGGAAAAATACGGCGAGCCGACGCCGCAGGCGCTGCTCGAATCCGCCATGCGTCACGTCGATCATCTCGATCGTCTGAACTTCGACCAGTTCAAAGTCAGCGTAAAAGCCTCTGATGTTTTCCTCGCCGTTGAATCTTATCGCCTGCTGGCGAAGCAGATCGATCAGCCGCTGCATCTCGGGATCACCGAAGCCGGCGGCGCGCGCAGCGGCGCGGTGAAGTCAGCGATTGGCCTGGGTCTGTTGCTCTCTGAAGGGATTGGCGACACCCTGCGCGTATCGCTGGCGGCGGATCCGGTCGAAGAGATCAAAGTCGGCTTCGATATTCTGAAGTCGCTGCGTATTCGCGCCCGCGGTATCAACTTTATCGCCTGCCCGACCTGTTCGCGTCAGGAATTTGACGTTATCGGTACGGTGAACGCGCTGGAGCAGCGTCTGGAAGATATCATCACTCCAATGGATGTTTCGATCATCGGCTGCGTGGTAAACGGCCCGGGCGAAGCGCTGGTTTCGACCCTCGGCGTCACCGGCGGCAACAAGAAAAGCGGCCTGTACGAAGACGGCGTGCGCAAAGACCGACTGGACAACAACGATATGATCGACCAGCTGGAAGCGCGTATTCGCGCGAAAGCCAGCATCCTGGATGAAGCGCGTCGTATTGAAGTTCAGCAGGTTGAAGCAAAATAACGTGTTGGGAAGCAATACGCTTCCCGTGTATGATTGAACCTGCGGGCGCAACGCGCCGGGGTTCATTTTTATATATAAAGAGAATAAACGTGGCAAAGAACATTCAAGCCATTCGTGGCATGAACGATTATCTGCCGGGCGAAACCGCTCTCTGGCAGCGCATTGAAGGCTCACTGAAGCAGGTGCTTGGTAGCTACGGTTACAGCGAAATTCGTTTGCCGATTGTAGAGCAGACCCCGTTATTCAAACGCGCGATCGGCGAAGTGACCGACGTGGTTGAAAAAGAGATGTATACCTTCGAAGACCGCAATGGCGATAGCCTGACGCTGCGTCCGGAAGGAACGGCGGGCTGCGTACGTGCCGGCATCGAACATGGTCTGCTGTACAATCAAGAACAGCGCCTGTGGTACGTCGGGCCGATGTTCCGCCACGAACGTCCGCAGAAAGGGCGCTACCGTCAGTTCCATCAGATGGGTGTGGAAGTCTTCGGCCTGCAGGGCCCGGACATCGACGCTGAGCTTATCATGCTGACCGCGCGCTGGTGGCGCGAGCTGGGTATCTCCAACCACGTTGCTCTGGAACTGAACTCTATCGGTTCGCTGGAAGCGCGTGCGACCTATCGCGATGCGCTGATTGCCTATCTGGAGCAGTACAAAGATAAGCTCGACGAAGACTGTAAGCGCCGCATGTATACCAACCCGCTGCGCGTGCTGGACTCCAAGAACCCGGAAGTACAGGCGCTGCTGAACGATGCGCCGGCGCTGGGCGACTATCTGGACGACGAGTCCAAAGAACACTTTGCTGGCCTGTGCGCGCTGCTCGATGCGGCAGGTATCAGCTATACCGTTAACCAGCGTCTGGTTCGCGGGCTCGATTATTACAACCGCACCGTATTTGAGTGGGTCACCACCAGCCTCGGTTCGCAGGGCACCGTCTGCGCCGGCGGCCGTTACGACGGCCTGGTCGAGCAGCTTGGCGGTCGCGCAACCCCGGCGGTAGGTTTCGCAATGGGCCTGGAACGTCTTGTTTTACTGGTTCAGGCAGTCAATCCGGAATTTAAAGCCGATCCTGTTGTCGATATATACCTGGTGGCCTCCGGTACCGATACTCAGTCTGCGGCAATGCGCCTGGCTGAGCAGGTTCGCGATGCGCTGCCCGGCGTTAAGCTGATGACCAACCACGGCGGCGGCAACTTTAAGAAGCAGTTCGCCCGCGCTGACAAGTGGGGGGCGCGCGTCGCCCTGGTGGTCGGTGAGTCAGAAATTGCTGACGGAAACGTGGTAGTGAAGGATTTACGCTCAGGTGAGCAAACTACCGTAACGCAGGATAGCGTTGCCGCGCATTTGCGCACACTTCTGGGTTAATTTCCCGGGAACCATTAGTCAGGAGAAGGACTGCGTGGAAACTTTCAACAACGAAAACGATCAGGTCGACGCCCTTAAACGTTTCTTTGCCGAGAACGGTAAAGCGTTGGCCGTCGGGGTGATTTTAGGGATCGGCGCCCTGGTTGGCTGGCGCTACTGGACCTCCCATCAGCTGGATACGGCCCGGGATTCCTCTTTGGCCTACGAGAATGCGATTTCCGCGCTCAAATCGGACAAGCCTGAAGCGCTGAGCGCGGCGGAGAAATTCGCCGCCGACAGCAAAACCACCTACGGCGCATTCGCCTCCCTGGAGCTGGCGCAGCGTCTGGTCGACAAAAACGACCTGCAGGGCGCTGAGAAGCAGCTGCAACAAGGGCTGGCTGCCGCTTCCGACGATAACCTGAAATCGGTTATCAACATGCGTCTGGCGCGCGTACAGCTGCAGCTTAAGCAGCCGGATGCGGCGCTGAAAACCCTGGAAGGCATTAAAGGCGAAGGCTGGACCGCTATCGTCGCCGATTTGCGCGGTGAAATTCTGCTGAGCAAAGGCGATAAGCAGGGCGCCCGCGCGGCCTGGGAAGCAGGCGCGAAAAGCGATGCATCGCCAGCGCTCAGCGAAATGATGCGTATGAAAATAAATAATTTGTCCATCTGAGAGGGACTCGATGCAATTGCGTAAATTACTTTTGCCAGGGCTGCTTTCCGTTACCTTACTGAGCGGTTGCTCGCTGTTTAATAGCGAAGAAGATGTGGTGAAAATGTCGCCGCTGCCGACGGTGGAAAACCAGTTTACGCCGTCCACGTCCTGGAGCACTTCAGTTGGCGATGGTATCGGTGATTTCTATTCCAACCTGCACCCGGCTTTTGCCGACGGCGTAGTCTATGCGGCTGACCGTAAAGGCACCGTAAAAGCGCTGCACGCTGAAGACGGTAAAGAAGTCTGGTCGGTGAACCTGGCGGAAAAAGACGGCTGGTTCTCGCGCGCGCCGGCGCTGCTCTCCGGCGGCCTGACCGTTTCCGGCGGCCACGTGTATATCGGCACCGAAAAAGCGCAGCTGTTCGCGCTCAACTCCAGCGATGGTACCGTCGCCTGGCAGAGCCGCGTAGCGGGTGAAGCCATTTCTCGTCCGGTCGTCAGCGACGGCATGGTGCTGGTGCATACCAGCAATGGCCAGCTGCAGGCGCTGAACGAAACCGACGGCGCGGTGAAATGGACCGTGAACCTGGATATGCCGGCGCTCTCCCTGCGCGGGGAGTCCGCTCCGGCGACCGCCTATGGCGCGGCAATTGTCGGCGGCGATAACGGCCGCGTCAGCGCCGTGCTGATGCAGCAGGGGCAGATGATTTGGCAGCAGCGTATTTCTACGGCGACCGGTCCGACCGAAATCGACCGTCTGAACGACGTTGATACCACGCCGGTTATCGTTAATGGCGTGGTTTACACGCTGGCCTATAATGGCAACCTGACCGCGCTGGATCTGCGCAGCGGCCAGATTATCTGGAAACGCGAGCTGGGTTCAGTGAACGATTTCATCGTTGACGGCAACCGCATCTATCTGGTCGATCAGAATGACCGCCTGCTGGCGTTGACCACTGATGGCGGCGTGACGCTGTGGACCCAAAGCGATCTGCTGCACCGCCTGTTGACCTCTCCGGCGCTGTATAATGGCAGCCTGGTGGTGGGCGATAGCGAAGGTTACATGCACTGGATTAACCCGGAAGACGGTCACTTCGTGGCCCAGCAGAAAGTCGATAGTTCCGGTTTCCTGACCGATCCGGTGATCGCCGATGGCCGCCTGCTTATTCAGGCCAAAGACGGTACGCTATATTCGATCACGCGTTAACTCGCACGGTAGTATTGCTCTAATAAACGGCTCCTGGCAGACAGGGGCCGTTTTGACTTTTTTAAAAACCTCGTGAAAACGACGTTGTATTGCAATTTGTATGAGGCATTTAACATGATACCTGTGGTCGCGCTTGTCGGGCGCCCTAACGTTGGAAAATCCACGCTCTTCAACCGCTTAACGCGCACTCGTGACGCGTTGGTCGCGGATTTCCCGGGGCTGACTCGTGACCGTAAGTACGGTCGTGCTGAAGTGGAAGGCCGCGAATTCATCTGTATCGATACCGGCGGTATCGATGGTACGGAAGAAGGCGTGGAAACCCGGATGGCGGAACAGTCGCTGTTGGCAATTGAAGAGGCTGATGTCGTTCTGTTTATGGTTGATGCGCGCGCCGGGCTGATGCCGGCGGACTCGGCGATCGCCAAGCATCTGCGTTCTCGTGAAAAACCGACTTTCCTGGTGGCAAACAAAACCGACGGCATTGATGTCGATCAGGCGATGGCTGACTTCTGGTCGCTGGGCCTGGGCGATATCTATCCGATCGCCGCATCACACGGTCGCGGTGTGACCAGCCTGCTGGAACACGTGCTGCTGCCGTGGGTGGATGAAGTCAATCCGCAGGAAGAAGTCGATGAAGACGCCGCCTACTGGGCGCAGTTTGAAGCCGAGCAAAATGGCGAAGAGGTTGAAGAGCCGGAAGACGACTTTAACCCGCAGGACCTGCCGATTAAGCTGGCGATTGTCGGCCGTCCGAACGTCGGTAAGTCAACGCTGACTAACCGCATTCTCGGCGAAGACCGCGTGGTGGTCTACGATATGCCGGGGACCACTCGCGACAGCATCTACATTCCGATGCAGCGCGATGAGCGTGAATACGTGCTCATCGATACCGCGGGCGTGCGTAAGCGCGGCAAAATCACCGACGTAGTGGAGAAGTTTTCGGTTATCAAGACGCTGCAAGCGATTGAAGACGCCAACGTCGTGATGCTGGTTATCGATGCGCGTGAAGGCATCTCCGATCAGGATCTGTCGCTGCTGGGCTTTATCCTCAACAGCGGTCGCTCGTTGGTCATCGTGGTCAACAAGTGGGATGGCCTTAGCCAGGAAGTGAGAGAGCAGGTGAAAGAAACCCTTGATTTCCGCCTGGGCTTCATCGACTTCGCCCGCGTGCACTTTATCTCCGCCCTGCATGGCAGCGGCGTGGGTAACCTGTTTGAATCCGTTCGCGAAGCTTACGACAGCGCCACCCGTCGCGTGGGTACCGCCATGCTGACCCGCATTATGACCATGGCGGCAGAAGATCATCAGCCGCCGCTGGTGCGCGGTCGTCGCGTGAAGCTGAAGTATGCGCACGCCGGTGGTTATAACCCGCCGATTGTGGTGATTCACGGCAACCAGGTGAAAGATCTGCCGGATTCCTACAAGCGTTACCTGATGAACTACTTCCGTAAATCGCTGGATGTTATGGGCACGCCGATCCGCATTCAGTTTAAGGAAGGGGAAAACCCGTTTGCTAATAAACGCAATACCCTGACGCCGAACCAGATGCGTAAGCGTAAGCGTTTGATTAAACATATCAAGAAAAGCAAATAATCGAAAACCCGCCATTGGCGGGTTTTTTATTGAAATGATTCTTTGTCACAATGAGGGCGGAAGAATAATGCACATTGGATTTATTGGACTTGGCGCGGTAGTTGAGACTGCGTATCTGCCAGCGCTGCAGCAGATGGCGCTGCCGCTGACCTGTAGCGGCTATGACAGTAATCCGGCGCGCAGCTTGCCGGGCATTACCCGGGCGGCAACGCTTTCGGCTCTGCTAGCCGAGCCGCTGGAGATGCTATTCATTACCACGTCGTCCTTACAGCACCTGCCGATCCTCGAAGCGGCGCTGGCTACTTCGTGCCCGCGTATTGTGGTGGAGAAACCGATTGTCGCCAGCCTTGAACAGGTAGCGCGATTGCGCCAGCTGCTGGCAATTCCGGCAAATACGATGCGAGTGCTGGCGCTCGATCACTGGATGGCGCGCGACGGCGCCTGCAAGCTGGCGCGGGGCCTGCTGGATGCGCACTGGCAGCCGGAAGGGGACGATTATCAAACGCAGCCGTTGGTGACGTCGTTTACCGATATTGTACGAGTTGATGGATTCCTGCAGGAACCGAGCGGCTTCAATGCCGGGGGCGAGCCCATCGCGCTTAATTTCGCAACCGGCGAGCCGGACACCCGGCAACTGCGCCACCCGGATGGCGTGATCCTCGATATCGGCACCCACGTGCTGGCGATGCTGCGCGAGACGATACGCTATTGCGGCGGCGAAGATACATTGCGGCTGTCGCTGTGCGAAGTCAAAGACCGTTTGGGTCACGCCATTGCATACGGCGACAGGCAGACCGCCGAAGGCGAAGCCTATTTGCGGGGCGAAGCCGGCGGGATCCCGCTGCATATCTGGTTGAACAAATACGCCGGCCCGGCAGGCGGGCAGAAGGGGCTACGGATAACGCTACGCGATGGCCGGGTGATAAATTACGACAGACGCGACAACCGTGAGGTGGTTGAATTAATCGATGGCGCAGCTCTTCAGCGCTGGACGCGAACGGGGACGATTTATGAGCATTGTCTCAGCGGCTATATTTTAGGTGATGACAGCTTATTTGAACGCGCGCCGGAGGAAATCAGCCGGCTTACCGCGCGGCGAATTAGCGAAGTCGAACTGCTGCTGCAACTTCAGCAGCAACTACGCGGGCCGCACTGACCCGCGACGTGATAAGCTTGCGCTATCTATCGCGAGAAGGAGCCATCATGGAACTCAATTGTCCCGTTTGCCACGACCTGCTGGAAGCGCAGGGCAGCAGCGCGCATTGTGCGCACTGTCAGAAAGATTTTGCTTTAGAGGCGCGCTGCCCGGACTGCCATCAGCCGCTGGAAGTGCTAAAGGCCTGCGGCGCGGTGGATTACTTCTGCCAGCACGGCCACGGGTTGATTTCGAAAAAGCGCGTCGAGTTTGCGCTGGTGGGATAACGGCGGCTACTTTTTCCTCGCCCGCGCTTTCTTCGCGGGCGTGATGTTTTTCACTTCGCTCTCGACCCAGCCATCTTCCAGCCGGGTGGTCACGACATCGCCAGCCTGCACTTGTTTGATTTTCTTCAGTACCTTGCCGTCGCCGGCCGAGGTGACGCTATAGCCGCGGGCCAGCGTTGCCAGCGGGCTGACGGCTTCCAGATGAGTAACGGTATTACCAAAGCGTTCGCGCTGCTCGCTCAGGCGGGCGCGAATGTTTTCCGCCAGCCGATATTCCAGCTGTTGGATACGCGATTGCGCGCGATGGATGCGCGGCTGCGGATTGTACTGGTTCAAGCGTTGGGCGGCGCGCTGCTGGCGCTGGTCGGCGCGTTTGAGCTGGCTTTCCAGGGCAAAGCGCATCCGCTGGCGCAGGCGTTCCAGCTCGGTTTGTTGGCGCGCTAAGCGCAGCTGCGGGTGCTGTTGCTGAAGACGGTGGAACAGTTGGCTAAAGCGGCGATGGCGATTGGCGAGGAAATAGTCCATCGCCATCTCCAGGCGCTGCTGCCCGGACTGCAGCTGGCGCAGAAGCTCCTGCTGGTTACGGCTGACGATCTCCGCCGCTGCGGACGGCGTCGGCGCGCGCAGATCGGCAACGAAATCGGCGATAGTGACGTCGGTTTCATGGCCGACGGCGCTGACAACCGGGATGCGGCTGGCGAAAATCGCCCGCGCGACCCGCTCATCGTTAAAGCTCCATAAATCTTCCAGCGAACCGCCGCCGCGCCCAACTATTAGCACGTCGCACTCCTGGCGCTGGTTGGCTAATTCAATTGCGCGCACGATTTGCCCCGGCGCATCTTCGCCCTGTACCGCCGTGGGGTAGATAATCACCGGCAGCGATGGATCGCGGCGTTTCAGGACATGCAGAATGTCATGCAGCGCGGCGCCGGTTTTAGAGGTGATCACGCCGACGCAGTGCGCGGGGGAGGGGAGACTTTGCTTGTGAAGCTGATCGAATAGTCCCTCTGCCGTTAGTTGCGCTTTTAGCTGCTCATACTTTTGCTGCAGCAGGCCTTCACCGGCGGGTTGCATACTTTCGACGATAATCTGATAGTCGCCGCGCGGTTCGTACAGCGTGATGTTGGCGCGAACCAGCACCTGTTGCCCGTGCTGCGGGCGAAACGTGACGCGGCGGTTGCTGTTGCGGAACATCGCGCAGCGCACCTGAGCGTTATCGTCTTTTAAGGTGAAGTACCAGTGGCCGGAGGACGGCTGGCTGAAGTTCGAGATCTCGCCGCTTATCCATACCTGGCCCATTTCGCGTTCCAGCAGTAAACGAACCGTCTGGTTTAGGCGGCTAACCGTAAAAATGGCAGGGGTATGAGATGGCAAC
>CABUCP010000006.1 GCA_902490055.1 uncultured Klebsiella sp.
AAATCTGGCGAACACATCGGCATCTGTTCAGTTTGTTCCGCACATCCGCTGGTTATCGAAGCGGCGTTACGTTTCGATCTGCCGACCAACAACAAAGTGCTGATTGAAGCAACATCGAACCAGGTCAACCAGTTTGGCGGCTATACCGGCATGCAGCCAGCCGATTTCCGCGACTTCGTCTACAGCATTGCCCACACCGTCGGTTTCCCGGCCGAACGCATTATTCTTGGCGGCGACCATCTGGGCCCGAACTGCTGGCAAGACGAACCGGCTGCCGACGCGATGGAAAAATCCGTTGACCTTATCAAAGCCTATGTCGCCGCGGGCTTCAGTAAGATCCATCTGGATGCGTCGATGTCCTGTGCCGACGACCCGGTGCCGTTGAACCCAAGCGTGGTGGCCGAGCGCGCCGCCCGCCTGTGTCAGGCCGCCGAAGAGACCGCCAGCGATGAGCAAAAGCGCCAGCTGACCTACGTTATCGGTACCGAAGTCCCGGTTCCCGGCGGCGAAGCCAGCACCATCGGCAGCGTACACGTCACCCGAGCGCAGGATGCCGCCGCCACCCTTGAAACTCATGAAGCCGCATTCCGCAAGCTGGGCCTCGACGCCGCGCTGGAGCGAGTCATCGCCATCGTCGTGCAGCCGGGCGTGGAGTTCGACCACACGCAAATCATCCATTACCAGCCACAAGAAGCGAAAGCGCTGTCCGCATGGATCGAAAACACCCCGATGGTGTACGAAGCCCACTCCACCGACTACCAATCCCGCCAGGCCTACCGCGCGCTGGTCCGCGACCACTTCGCCATTCTGAAAGTCGGCCCGGCGCTCACTTTTGCCCTGCGCGAAGCTATTTTCGCCCTCGCACAGATGGAAAATGAGCTGATCGCGCCGGAGTCCCGCAGCCGGGTGATGGAAGTGATCGACGAAGTGATGCTCAACGAACCGGGCTACTGGAAAAAATACTATCGCCCGACCTGGAGCCAGGCGATGGTCGATATCCACTTTAGCCTTTCCGACCGTATCCGTTACTACTGGCCGCACCCGCGTATTCGTCAGAGCGTTGAGAAACTTATCGCGAACCTGACCGACGCTAAGCTACCGCTGGGGCTTATCAGCCAATATATGCCGGTGCAGTTTGAACGACTGTCGCTAAATGAACTGAACGCCGTGCCGCACGAATTAATCCTCGACAAAATCCAGGATGTTCTGCGTGCCTACCGTTACGGCTGTTCTCCGGAAACCGCGTGAGATAAAGAGGATCTATGAGTCAATTGTTTGTTCGTACCGGCATTCATTTCAGCTCCAGCCAGCAGGCGCTGGAGCATATTGGCGCGGAGATGCTGGCGCGAGGCGTCGTGAATGATAGCTATCCTGCGGCCCTGCTCGAACGCGAAGCTACCTTTCCGACCGGTATCGCGCTGGAACAGCACGCCGTGGCGATTCCCCACTGCGAAGCCGTACACGCGAAATCACCGGCGATTTACCTGATTCGCCCGGATGCGCCGGTCCCTTTTCAGCGTGCTGATGACGATGGCGATATCGACGTTTCGCTTATCATCGCGCTGATTGTTGAAAACCCGGCGGAACAGCTGAAGCTGCTGCGCCGGTTATTTAGTGAGCTACAAAATCCAAACACGCTGGAGGCTCTGCTCGCCGCTTCCGACGAGCGGCTGCCGGTGCTGTTCCAGCAATTTATCCTTGAGCCTGAGCTAAGCACTCAGACTTCATAACATACTGATAATAAAAGGGGTACCCTATGAAACGTAAAGTTATTGTTGCCTGCGGCGGCGCCGTTGCCACCTCCACGATGGCCGCTGAAGAGATTAAAGAACTGTGCGCAGACCACAACATTGAGCTGGATCTGGTGCAGTGCCGGGTCAATGAAATCGAGACCTACATGGACGGCGCGGACCTTATCTGCACCACCGCCCGCGTGGACCGCGCCTTCGGCGATATTCCGGTGGTTCACGGCATGCCGTTCATTTCCGGTGTCGGCATTGAAGCCTTACAGCAGAAAATCCTCGGTATCCTCGCGGAGTAAACGCCATGTTTAGCGAAATCATGCGTTATATCCTCGATCTTGGTCCAACGGTGATGCTGCCGATCGTGATCATTATCTTCTCCAAATTGTTGGGGATGAAGCTCGGGGACTGTTTCAAATCCGGTCTGCATATCGGGATTGGTTTTGTCGGCATCGGCCTGGTCATAGGCCTGATGCTCGACTCCATCGGCCCGGCGGCAAAGGCGATGGCGGAGCATTTCCAGATTAACCTTCACGTGATTGATATCGGCTGGCCGGGGTCATCGCCGATGACCTGGGCGTCGCAAATCGCGCTGGTGGCCATTCCGGTGGCGATCGTGGTCAATATCGTCATGCTGGTCACCCGCATGACCCGCGTGGTGAACGTCGATATCTGGAACATCTGGCATATGACCTTTACCGGGGCGATGCTGCATATCGCAACCGGTTCGTACTGGATAGGGATTCTCGGCGTCGTGGTCCATGCCGCCTTTGTTTACAAGCTGGGCGACTGGTTTGCCAGGGATACCCGCGATTTCTTCGGTCTGGATGGCATCGCGATACCGCACGGCAGTTCGGCGTACTTAGGGCCGATTGCGGTGCTCGTCGATACCATCATCGACAAAATCCCCGGCCTTAATCGCATTCACTTTAGCGCCGATGATATCCAGAAACGCTTCGGCCCCTTCGGTGAACCGGTTACCGTCGGCTTCGTGATGGGGCTGGTGATTGGCATGCTGGCGGGCTATGACCTGAAAGGCATTCTGCAACTGGCGGTGAAAACCGCGGCGGTGATGCTGCTGATGCCACGGGTAATCAAACCTATTATGGATGGCCTCAATCCGATAGCCAAACAGGCGCGTAAACGTCTGCAGGCTAAATTCGGCGGCCAGGAGTTCCTGATTGGTCTCGATCCGGCGCTGCTGCTCGGCCATACCTCGGTGGTATCCGCCAGCCTGATTTTCATCCCGCTGAGCATTCTGATCGCCGTCGTGGTTCCGGGCAACCAGGTTCTGCCGTTCGGCGACCTGGCGACCATCGGCTTCTTCGTGGCGATGGCGGTGGCGGTGCATCAGGGCAATCTGTTCCGCACCCTGATTTCCGGGGTCATCATTATGGGTATCACCCTGTGGATCGCGACCCAGACCATCGGCCTGCACACTCAACTGGCGGCAAACGCCGGGGCATTGAAAGCAGGCGGTATGGTGGCGTCAATGGACCAGGGCGGTTCGCCGATTACCTGGCTGCTGATCCAGCTCTTTACCTGGCAGAACGTGCTCGGCTTCGCGATTATCGGCATCATCTATCTGGCTGGCGTCCTGCTGACATGGCGTCGCGCTCGCCGCTTCATGGCGGTAGAGCAAGCAGAGAAAAGCGCTGCCGCGCAACAACATCCAACCGCATCTTAAGCATTAGGGGAGCGCCCGCTCCCCTGAACATTTCTGGAGAATGGTATGAAATCAGTGGTAATCCATGCTGAGGGGAGCGTCTGCGTTGAAGAACGCCCCATCCCCACGCTGCAAACGGAAAACGATGTCCTGGTCAAAGTGGTCAGCTCCGGGCTGTGCGGCTCCGATATCCCGCGCATTTTCGCCAAAGGCGCGCATTACTACCCTATTACGCTTGGGCATGAATTTAGCGGCTATGTGGAGTCCTACGGCGCGGCGGTGACCGACCTGCAGCCCGGCGACGCCGTCGCCTGCGTGCCGCTGCTGCCCTGCTTCCAGTGCCCGCAGTGCCAGCGCGAATATTTCTCTTTATGTAAGCAGTATCAGTTCGTCGGTTCCCGCAGCGAGGGCGGCAACGCTGAATACGTGGTGGTGAAGCGCGCCAACCTGTTCCGCCTGCCCGATCAAATGCCTATAGATGACGGCGCGTTCATTGAGCCGATAACCGTTGGCCTGCACGCTTTTCATCTGGCGCAGGGCTGCGAAGGCAAAAACGTCATTATTATCGGCGCAGGCACCATCGGTCTGCTGGCGCTGCAGTGCGCCCGCGAGCTGGGAGCCAGAAGCGTCACAGCCATCGACATTAATCCACAGAAGCTGGAGCTGGCCAAAACCCTTGGCGCGACCCGCGTGTTCAATAGCCGCGAGATGAGCGGCCAGGCGATTCAGCAGGCGCTGGAGGAAATCCAGTTCGACCAGCTCGTCCTCGAGACCGCCGGCACGCCGCAGACCGTCGCGCTGGCGATTGAGGCCGCCGGGCCGCGGGCGCAGTTGGCGCTGGTCGGCACTCTGCATCACGACCTAACGCTACCTGCCGCCACCTTCGGGCAGATCCTGCGTAAAGAGCTGAACATCGTCGGCAGCTGGATGAACTACTCTGGCCCGTGGCCGGGAGAAGAGTGGCAAACAGCGACCCGCCTGCTGACGGAAAAACGCCTGCAGCTGGCGCCGCTGATTGCCCATCGCGGCGACGCCGAGAGTTTTGCTCGCGAAGTTCAGGCGCTAAACGGCGCGCCGATGCAGGGAAAAATCCTCCTGAAACTCTCCTGACCGCCTGAGCCAGCAATCTGCGCTGGCTCACATAACCTTTCGAAAATTATCGTTCAACTTTCGTTACCCTTCGATTACACTAAGATGAGTTAATTATCAGGCAAATCAAGATGAACTCATTTGAACGAAGGAACAAAATCGTCGATCTGGTGAATACGCAGGGCAGCGTATTGGTATTAGACCTTTCGAATCTCTTTGGCATCTCTGAGGTCACCATTCGCGCCGATCTCCGCTTGCTGGAAGAGAAAGGGTTGCTGACCCGTTTTCACGGCGGCGCCGCCCGTCCGGGTAGCGATCTGACCGAAGGCGATAACCTGGAAGTGGTGCTGGAAGATCGTTACCAGCTCGCCAGCGATCCGAAAAAGCGTATTGCCCAGGCCGCCGCGGCCATGATCCGCGAAGGCATGACGGTGATCCTCGATAGCGGCAGCACTACGCTGCTGATCGCCGAAGCGCTGGTGCGAATGACCAATATCACCGTCATCACCAACAGCCTGCCCGCCGCATTCACGCTGTCGGAAAATAAAGATATTACGCTGGTGGTATGCGGCGGAACGGTGCGGCATAAAACGCATTCAATGCACGGAACTATCGCCGAACGTTCGCTGCAGGGGATTTGCGCCGACCTGATGTTCGTGGGCGCCGACGGTATCGACGCTACCAACGGCATCACCACTTTTAATGAAGGCTATTCTATCAGCAGCGTGATGGCCGCCGCCGCGCATCAGGTGATCGCCGTACTCGACGCTAGCAAATTCAATCGCCGGGGCTTTAACCAGGTACTGCCGATGGAAAAAATTAACTGCGTGATTACCGACGACGGCATCAGTGATAGCGACCGCGCGGCGTTAAACAGCAAGAAGGTGGAATTGAAGATAGTGTAATTGCGCGCGGCTCTGCGGTTTTACTCCGACATTTGTTCCGACATGTCAGATGAAACCCAAGATGCCCTTCAACACCAGAAGGGCATCTTGCTGTCCTCAGCGACACCTGGCAGCCTTACTCTCCCTGCTGCTCCAGCGCGTATTTATACAGCGCGTTCTTCTTCACGCCGTGGATCTCGGCGGCCAGCGCGGCGGCTTTCTTCAGCGGCAGTTCAGCCTGTAGCAGCGCCAGGGTCCGCAGCGCGGCGGCAGGCAGCGCCTCTTCCTGCGGCTTAAAGCCTTCGACGATCAGTACCATTTCGCCTTTGCGGCGGTTTTCATCCTCTTTCACCCACGCCATCAGCTCGCCAATCGGCGCGCCGTGGATAGACTCCCAGGTTTTGGTCAGCTCGCGGGCCAACACCACGTAACGGGATTCGCCCAGAACCGCGCAGATATCCTCCAGGCTCTCCACCAGGCGGTGCGTTGACTCATAAAAGATAATGGTGCGCGGCTCTTCTTCCAGCGCTTTCAGGGTATCGCGGCGGCCTTTCGATTTCGCCGGCAGAAAACCTTCGTAGCAGAAACGATCGGACGGCAAACCGGCGGCGCTCAGGGCGGCAATAGCCGCGCACGGGCCCGGCAGCGGCACGACGCGGATATTCGCTTCGCGACAGGTACGCACCAGATGGTAGCCGGGGTCGTTAATCAGCGGCGTGCCGGCATCGGACACCAGCGCGATATTTTGCCCCTCTTTTAATTTAGCTAAAAGTGTTTCGGCCTTTTGCTGCTCGTTATGGTCGTGAAGCGCAAATAAGCGGGCGTTAATCGCAAAATGTTGCAGCAGCAAACCGGTGTGGCGGGTATCCTCCGCCGCAATTAAATCAACAGCTTGCAACACTTCCAGTGCGCGCTGCGTGATATCAGACAGATTCCCTATCGGAGTGGGCACAATGTACAACTGCCCCTGAGAATTATCCGCTGATTCGTGTTGTTTCATTGTCTCGTCCGTATTGCCGATTTAATATTGAGCATTGAGCCAAAAAAATATCACTGGATACATATGGTACCGTCAACATTTCTTCGTTCTAAGCCCGCGCGCTGTCTGCCCGTATTGCTGGCTACTCTTCTTTTTGCTGGCTGCGGCACCCATACGCAGGATCAAAGCACGGCGTTTATGCAGGGTACGTCGCAGGCCAACTCCAGTTTCTACTTACAGCAGATGCAGCAAAGCACGAATGATAGCAAGACCAACTGGCAATTACTCGCCATTCGTGCACTGCTGCAGGAAGGAAAGAAACAACAGGCCATCGATCTGTACAACCAGCTGCCGTCTAACCTGAACAGCGCGCAGGCCCGCGAACAATCGCTGTTGGCGGTAGAAGTTAAACTGGCGCAAGGCGATTACCAGGGCGCGAAGGCGCTGCTGAGCAAGCTCGATCCGCTGAGTTTTGAAAAAAACCAGCAGCCGCGCTACTGGCAGGCGCAAATCGACACCAGTCAGGGGCAACCTTCTCTGTCACTGCTGCGTGCGTTGATTGCCCAGCAGCCGCTGCTGAGCCAGCCGAAACAGAAACAACAGAACATCGACACCACCTGGAAAGCGCTGACCGCGATGACCCCGCAGCAGGCAAACTCGCTGGTGATCAACGCCGACGAAAACGTACTACAGGGCTGGCTGGATCTGCAGCGGATGTGGTTCGACAACCGTAACGACCCGGCGATGCTGAAAGCGGGCGTCAAAGACTGGCAAATCCGTTATCCGCAGAACCCGGGGGCGCAGATGCTGCCCACCGCGCTGGTGAATATGCAAAACTATAAACCCGCCTCGACCAATAAAATCGCCCTGCTGCTGCCGCTGAACGGCCAGGCGGCGATTTTCGGCCGCACCATCCAGCAGGGTTTTGAAGCGGCGAAGAATGGCGCTTCAGCGGTGCAGGGAAGCGCGGTGCCGGAGCAGGTCGCCCAGGCGGCGAATGTTGCTGGCAATAACGACGTGGTGAGCCCGTCACAGGCGGAAGTCGGCGATCTTACCGCCACCGGTAGCCAGTCCGCGCCGGTGCAGGCGCCAGCGGAGTCACAGGCCGTGCCGGTGCAGGCGCCGGCAGAAACGCAGGCCGCGCCAGCGGCTCCGGCGCCAGTTGCTGCGCCGCAGGCCGCCGTACAGGCCGATCAACCCGTTAGCGCGCCGACCGCACAGCCTCAACCGGTTGTCGCCAGCGCCGCCAATCCTTCCGCTGAGCTGAAAGTTTACGACACCACCAGCCAGCCGATGAGCCAGCTACTGGCGCAGGTACAGCAGGACGGCGCCACCATCGTGGTCGGCCCGCTGTTGAAAGAGAACGTCGAAGACGTGATAAAGAGCAACACCTCGCTGAACGTGCTGGCATTGAACCAGCCGGGTAAAGTCGAGAACCGCCCGAATCTGTGCTACTTCGCGCTCTCCCCGGAAGATGAAGCCCGCGATGCGGCACGCCATATTCATAATCAGGGCAAACAAACGCCGCTGCTGCTGGTACCGCGCGGCGCGCTCGGCGACCGCGTGGTCAGCGCTTTCGCCGACGAGTGGCTGAAGCAGGGCGGCGGCACGGTGCTACAGCAGCGTCTGGGCTCGACGGCAGAGCTGAAATCCGGCGTCAACGGCGGCGGGATCTCGCTGACCGGCAGCCCGGTATCGACGCTGCCATCATCTACGGATAGCTCGCTCGGCAGCTCGAGCGACGTTCCGGTCAGCAGCGGCGGCAGCATCGATGCCGCCTATATCGTCGCCACCCCGGAACAAATTGGCTACATCAAGCCGCTGATCGCCATGCGTAACGGCAGTCAGAACAACGTCACCCTGTACGCCAGCTCGCGCAGCGCACAGGGCACTTCCGGCCCGGATTTCCGTCTCGAGATGGAAGGCCTGCAATATAGCGAAATTCCGATGCTGGCCGGCAGCAACCCGGCGTTGATGCAGCAGGCGCTCTCCGCCGTGCGTAACGACTACTCGCTGGCGCGTCTGTACGCCATGGGCGCCGATGCCTGGTCGCTGGCGAATCATTTCTCGCAAATGCGCCAGAGCCCGGGCTATGAGCTGAACGGCAATACCGGCGATCTGACGGCCACCCAGGACTGCGTGATCAACAGGAAGTTATCATGGCTCAAGTACCAACAGGGACAAATCGTCGCAGCCAACTAAGTAAACAAACCGGCGACGCCTGGGAAAACCAGGCGCGTCGGTGGTTAGAACGGCATGGACTGCGTTTTATCGCCGCCAACGCCCGCGAGCGCGGCGGCGAGATCGATCTCATCATGCGCGACGGCGCGGTCATCGTGTTCGTCGAGGTGCGCTACCGGCGCAGCGCCAGCTACGGAGAAGCCGCCGCCAGCGTCACGCCGCAAAAGCAACAACGCCTTCTCAAGGCCGCTCGTCTGTGGCTCTCCCGACAGAATGGGAGTTTTGATACTGTGGATTGCCGTTTCGATGTGGTAGCCTTCACCGGCAACGACATCCAATGGCTGCAAAACGCCTTTGGCGAATAGCGTATTATCAGATTTAAGGGATCCCGTGCTCGACAGAATTAAAGCCTGCTTTACCGAAAGCATTCAAACCCAAATCGCCGCCGCGGAAGCGCTCCCGGACGCCATCTCGCGCGCGGCCATGACGCTCGTTCAGTCGCTGCTTAACGGCAACAAAATCCTCTGTTGTGGTAATGGCACCTCCGCCGCCAACGCACAGCATTTTGCTGCCAGCATGATCAATCGTTTCGAAACAGAGCGCCCTGGTTTACCCGCCATTGCACTAAATACCGATAATGTGGTCTTAACCGCAATCGCCAACGATCGCCTGCATGATGAAATCTATGCCAAACAGGTGCGCGCGCTGGGACACGCTGGCGACGTATTACTGGCAATTTCTACGCGCGGCAATAGCCGGGATATCGTAAAAGCCGTGGAAGCGGCGGTCACCCGCGATATGACTATCGTGGCGTTAACCGGTTACGACGGCGGCGAGCTGGCTGGCCTGTTAGGTCAGCAGGATGTTGAAATCCGCATTCCTTCACACCGCAGCGCGCGGATCCAGGAAATGCACATGCTGACCGTCAATTGTCTGTGCGATTTGATTGATAACACGCTTTTTCCACACCAGGACGAATAAGGAGAACACATGAAGGCTCTCTCGCCCCTCGCCATCCTGCTTTCTGCGCTACTGCTACAGGGCTGCGTCGCCGCAGCGGTAGTCGGTACGGCAGCCGTCGGCACCAAAGCGGCAACGGACCCGCGCACGGTGGGAACTCAGGTTGATGACAGCACCCTGGAGCTGCGCGTTAACAGCGCCTTAGGGAAAGATGAACAGATTAAGAAAGAAGCGCGCATTAACGTCACCGCATATCAGGGAAAAGTCCTGCTAACCGGTCAGTCACCGACAGCCGATCTCTCTTCCCGCGCCAAGCAAATCGCGATGGGCGTGGAAGGTACCACGGAGGTCTTTAATGAAGTGCGTCAGGGCCAACCGATCGGCTTAGGCACCGCGTCGTCGGATACCTGGATCACCACCAAAGTGCGCTCCCAACTGCTGGGTAGCGATCAGGTGAAATCCTCAAATGTGAAAGTGACTACCGAAAACAGCGAAGTGTTCCTGATGGGCCTGGTCACCGACCGTGAAGGCCGCGCGGCGGCGGATATCGCCAGCCGGGTAAGCGGCGTGAGCCGCGTCACCACCGCGTTTACCTATCTTAAATAAACGCTTTCTATCCCGGCTGGCGCTTCGCTAAGCCGGGATAGAGTCTCATAGCCGACGTAGGCGGATAAGGCGCAGCCGCCATCCGGCACCCGATACGGCTCCGTAGCTGCAGCCTCGCCCCTGAAGAGTTATATCAGCGCCAGTCCGCCGACAATCGCCCCGCACAACGCCACCAGCCCGCCGGTCAGCCACAGCGCTTTTGCCGGGAAAGCTTTGCGCAGCATAATCAGCGACGGCACGCTCACCGCCGGCAAAGTGATCAGTAAGGCCAGCGCAGGCGCAGTCCCCATTCCCGCCAGCATCATGGTCTGCACAATCGGAATTTCCGCCGCCGTCGGAATAACGAACAGGCAGCCGGCAATTGCCATCGCCATCACCCAAAACAGCGTGTTATCAACCGCGCCCTCGGCGTGGGGGAACAGCCAGACCCGCGCGGCGCCCAGTACCAGCACCGCGAGGATATAAACCGGGATCGTACTCCAGAACAGCGACCACAGCGCGCGCAGCCAGCGGCTCATGAAGCGGCCTTCGTCGGCCAGCGGCTGGCTGACATCCTCTGCGACAACCGGCTGCGTCGCTGCTTCTTTCACCCACTTTTGCACCAGCGTCGCCACCACCAGCACCGTCGCCAGCCCGGCCACCAGCCGCACTAACGCGAACTGCCAGCCCAGCACGAAGCCCATAAAGACCAGCGTTGCCGGATTCAGCAGCGGGTTGCCCATCCAGAACGCCAGCGCCCCGCCCATCGACACCTGTTGTTTACGCATACCGGCGGCGACCGGCGCGGCGCAGCAGGTACACATCATACCCGGTAGCGAGAAAATGGCCCCCAGCAGCGTGCCCTGAAAACGCGATTGCCCAAGCGTTCGCAACAGCCAGTCGCGCGGGATCAGCACCTGAATAAGCGAACCGAGCAGCACGCCAAGCACCGCCGCTTTCCAGACCGCGAGGAAATAAACCATCGCGTAGTCCCATGCCGCCTGCAGCGGGTTTACCTCAGCCTGAGCCAGAATAGATTTGCCGATACTGTGGGTTTCTGCGGCGGTAAAAGCTTTACCGTAATACGGCTGCCATTTGACGTACCACAAGCCAACGATAACGACGAGAAAGAAAAGCGCGGGTTTCCACCATTGAAACGGTGATGCCGCCTGAGATGAAGACTGACCAGCCATAGCATTCCCCAGGAAGGTAAGCAGATATTAATTGAGGCGATGAATACTACGCCTGACGAGCGGCGATTTCACGTAGTTTTGCCGAGGGTAATACCGTCACGCCTTCCCCTGATGGCGCCAGCGCTTCCGCGAGCATTGCACGCGCGACATCGTCGGCGGCGATCGACTTCCAGTTGCCCGGCAGCAGGCGGAACAGCGGCGCCAGGATAGTTTCATTCGGCCGCCGGTTTTCACGCTCCCCCAGCAGCATTGACGGGCGTAGCAGCGTCAGCCGCTGCCAGGATTGGCCGCGCAGCGCCTGCTCCATTTCACCTTTGACGCGATTATAGAAAAACATCGAATGCGGATCGGCGCCCATCGCGCTCACCACCAGCATATGCTTCGCGCCCAACCGCAGCCCGGTCAGGGCGGTATCGACCACCAGGGTGTAATCACTGTGAATGAACGCCGTCTTGCTGCCGGCCTGTTTCAGCGTGCTTCCCAGGCAACAGAAGACGATATCGATGGGATCGATAATCTGCGCCAGCGCATCGCTCAGCTGCGGGTCATGAGGATTAAACACGCCATCGCTATCCGCCAGCGGACGACGGGTCGGCGCGGCAATCGCGGTGATTTGCGGCGACAGTTTTAACAGCCTAAGTAAGTGCCCACCAACTAACCCGGTAGCGCCGGTTATCAATACCTGACTCATGATTCCCCCTGCTGACATCTGCGCATGTATTATCAAGAGTATGCAGAAAAAAAACGCTTCTGCACATTCTCAGCACGCTACTCGTCAGCGTCGCGCAGCCAGTGCAGTTTCTTACCAAACCCAAGGGTATTGTCGGTAAATTTCAGCTCATCGGGGCGGATTTCCCACACCGGCGCCGATAGCATGCGGGCAACCGGGAAGCGGCTAACGTAACGCTTGCGCATCAGGGTTTCTTCGTCGCCGGAAAGGCGGCGGATCTCGCCTTTAAACTGCACGCCGCGGATTAGCGCAACGGTCTTGGGCTGGCCGTTTACCGTCCCGGCGACCTTCGCCCGCTCGCCGGTCATCTGGCCGTGGCGGGTCTTTTCATCGCTCAGCAGATAAAAAGCGACCCTTTGCGGGTCATAAACGTAAAACGCATTCGCACACCATAATTCGTCATCACGAGCGACGCACCAGGTGATAACGTGCTGTTTACCCAGCCAGCGGCTAATCGCGGCAAGCGTATCCATCTTTCTTCTCCATTATGCTATGGTGCACACACCCTAATAGACTGACTTTACTACCGTGTGCTGGTTTCTCTATCTTATTCGAACCGCTGATAATCGCCTGTATACCGGCATCACCACCGACGTCCCGCGCCGCTTTCGTCAGCATCAGGAAGGCAAAGGGGCTAAAGCGCTGCGCGGCAAAGGCGAACTGGCGCTGGCGTTCAGTCAGGAGGTTGGTGACCGCTCACTTGCACTACGGCTGGAGTATCGCATCAAGCAGCTAACGAAGCGCCAGAAAGAGCGCCTCGTCGCCGGGGATGGTTCGTTCGAAACCCTGCTGGAGGGGCTCAGAAGCGATTGAAATGATCGCTGTATTCGACCAGTCCGTGCACGCCCTGCAGGGCGTCATCCGCCAGGCGGTGAACCTGGAAGGCTTCAGCCGTATCCGGCCAGCGGCAGCGCAGGTCAAAAGCGGCGGCGGGCTCAAAGCCCAGGCGGCCATATAGCGCCGGGTCGCCCAACGTCACTACCGCGGCATAACCAAATTCATTTAACGAATCCAGTCCCTCGTAAACCAGCTGCCGGCCAATACCCTGGCCGCGATAGCTTTCATCGACTGCCAGCGGCGCCAGCCCTACCCACTGTAGCTCTTCGCCTTCGACGGCGACCGGGCTAAAGGCGACGTAGCCAACCACCTGACCTTCATCGTCAGTGGCGACTAAGCCCAGCGTGATCAGACCATCTTCACGCAGATCGTGCACCAGCTTCGCTTCCGCATCGCTGCCGAACGTGCGACGCAGCAGCGCGTCGATGCCCGGCGCATCAATCCCAATTTCCACTCGAATCAGCATGCCTCACCTACCGATGTCTGTTCAGGTTTCTGCGGGCTCTTGAGGCCTGCTTCGACAAAATCCGCCATTTGCAGCAGCATGATGCGCAGCGCTTTCGGCATCTGCTCCAGCTCGATGGCATCCATCAGGTTCTTCACGTACAGCCCCAGCTCAGTGTCGCCTTCGATCGCCAGACGACGCTGGAAGAAGAGCGTATCCGGGTCCTGTTTACGCGCGGCAATCATCAGCAGATCGCTGGCGTCGGCGCTAAAGCTGACGTCGGCATCGGCCTGCTGGCTAACCACCAGACGACCATCGACTACCGAGGTATACCACAGCAGGCCTATATCGCGCACATTAATACTTAACCAGCGGCCCTCGAGAAACTCCAGTTCTCCATCCGCCAACGCCTGGCGAAACTGCCAGCTCAATACTTGTTCCAGCACCTGGCGCTTGAGGGCAAAAGGCGCCAGCTTAACCGGCACGCTCATTAAAGACGGGCCAAAATGGACCAGCCGGGAACGCAGTTTATCCAACACAAGCTTCACTCCATGCATGCAATAGTTTCGCTATTGTGCCATATCAAATAAACGACATAGCGGCGTAAATCAACAAAATCGCGATGATGGCCGTCTACTATTGAGCTTACCAATACGCTTTTAACTGCCTCAAATCAAAAATTGTCACCAGAAGGTTAACTAAAATCCCAGCTCGTTAACCATTTTGCGTCCCTGACCGGCCGCGTTTTTCAGGAAAAATTATGGAGCTGCTCTGCCCCGCCGGTAACCTCCCGGCACTTAAGGCGGCCATCGAAAACGGCGCCGATGCCGTGTATATCGGGCTGAAAGATGACACCAACGCCCGCCACTTTGCCGGCCTTAATTTCACCGAAAAGAAACTGCAGGAAGCCGTCAGCTTTGTGCACCAGCATCGCCGCAAGCTACATATCGCGATCAACACCTTCGCCCATCCCGACGGCTACGCCCGCTGGCAGCGAGCGGTGGATATGGCCGCACAGCTGGGCGCCGACGCGCTTATCCTTGCCGATATCGCTATGCTGGAGTATGCCGCGGAACGTTATCCGCACATTGAACGCCACGTCTCGGTGCAGGCTTCCGCCACTAACGAAGAGGCGGTGCGTTTCTATCATCGCAACTTCGACGTTGCCCGCGTCGTGCTGCCGCGCGTGTTATCCATTCACCAGGTGAAACAATTAGCCCGCGCGACGCCGGTGCCACTGGAAGTCTTCGCCTTCGGTAGCCTGTGCATCATGGCGGAAGGCCGCTGCTACCTCTCCTCTTACCTGACCGGTGAATCGCCGAATACCGTCGGCGCCTGTTCGCCAGCGCGCTTCGTGCGCTGGCAGCAAACGCCGCAGGGGCTGGAGTCGCGCCTGAACGAAGTGCTGATCGACCGTTATCAGGATGGGGAAAACGCCGGGTATCCGACGCTGTGTAAAGGCCGCTATATGGTCGATGGCGAGCGCTACCACGCGCTGGAGGAGCCCACCAGCCTCAACACCCTGGAGCTGTTGCCGGAACTGATGGCCGCCAATATCGCCTCGGTAAAAATCGAAGGCCGTCAGCGTAGCCCGGCATACGTCACCCAGGTGGCGAAAGTCTGGCGTCAGGCGATCGACCGTTGCAAAGCCGATCCGCAGAATTTCGTGCCGCAATCCGCATGGATGGAAACCCTTGGTTCGATGTCCGAAGGGACACAAACCACCCTTGGCGCCTATCACCGTAAATGGCAGTGAGAAACGTGATGAAATATTCATTAGGGCCGGTGCTGTACTACTGGCCAAAAGAGACGCTGGAAGATTTTTACCAGCAGGCGGCAAACTGCAGCGCCGACACCATATATCTGGGCGAAGCCGTCTGCAGCAAGCGCCGCGCGACGAAAGTCGGCGACTGGATCGAGATGGCGAAAGCGCTGGCCGGCAGCGGAAAACAGGTGGTGTTATCAACCCTCGCGCTGGTACAAGCTTCATCTGAACTGGGCGAGCTGAAACGCTATGTCGATAACGGCGAGTTCCTGATTGAAGCAAGCGACCTTGGCGTCGTTAACCTCTGCGCCGAACGTAAGCTGCCGTTCGTCGCCGGTCATGCGCTGAACTGCTACAACGCCGTCACCCTGCGCCTGCTGCTGAAGCAGGGCATGATGCGCTGGTGCATGCCGGTCGAACTCTCCCGCGACTGGCTGGCTAATTTGCTGACCCAGTGCGAAGAATTGGGGATTCGCAACCAGTTTGAAGTCGAAGTGCTGAGCTACGGCCATCTGCCGCTGGCCTATTCCGCGCGCTGCTTTACCGCTCGCTCGGAAGACCGACCAAAGGACGAATGCGAAACCTGCTGCATTAAGTACCCGAACGGGCGCAGCATGCTGTCGCAGGAAAATCAGCAGGTATTCGTGCTTAACGGCATTCAGACGATGAGCGGCTATGTCTATAACCTTGGCAACGAGTTAACCTCGATGCAGGGTCTGGTGGATATGGTGCGCCTGTCGCCGATGGGCAGCGAGACCTTCGCCATGCTTGACGCCTTCCGCGCCAATGAAAATGGCGCCGCGCCGCTGGATCTTACCGCCAACAGCGATTGCAACGGCTACTGGAAACGGTTGGCCGGGCTGGAGCTGCAGGCCTGATAAACCGCTCACTTTGTTAACAACAATGCTCATATTTTAATGCATTATTAAAGATGCAGCTTTTCTGGCTGGCGCGTTCTGAATGCGCCAGGCTGGAAGAAGACCTTCAATCTGATGACGATGCTGTAGCAAAGTGAGCCTTTATGACTGACAAATCAATTCCGTTCTCGGTGCTCGATTTGGCGCCGATCCCGCAAGGATCTTCTGCCAAAGAAGCCTTTTCCCACTCTCTCGATCTCGCCCGGCTGGCCGAATCCCGTGGCTATCATCGCTACTGGCTGGCGGAGCATCATAATATGGTCGGCATCGCCAGCGCGGCGACGTCGGTATTGATTGGCTATCTCGCCGCCAACACCACCACCCTGCATTTAGGATCCGGCGGCGTGATGTTGCCAAACCATTCGCCGCTGGTGATCGCCGAACAGTTCGGCACCCTGAACACGCTGTATCCCGGCCGAATCGATCTCGGCCTTGGCCGCGCGCCGGGCAGCGATCAGCCAACCATGCGCGCGCTGCGTCGCCATATGAGCGGCGATGTCGATAACTTCCCACGCGACGTAGTGGAACTGGTGGACTGGTTTGACGCCCGCGACCCTAACCCGCACGTGCGCCCGGTTCCCGGCTACGGCGAACATATTCCGGTCTGGCTGCTGGGCTCAAGCCTCTACAGCGCTCAGTTGGCGGCACAGCTCGGCCTGCCGTTCGCTTTCGCCTCGCACTTCGCGCCAGATATGTTATTCCAGGCGCTGCATCTGTATCGCAGCAATTTCAAACCCTCGGCGCGGCTGGAAAAACCGTACGCGATGGTGTGCATCAATATTATCGCCGCCGATAGCAACCGCGATGCCGAGTTCCTCTTCACCTCTATGCAGCAGGCGTTCGTTAAGCTACGCCGCGGCGAGGCCGGGCAGTTGCCGCCGCCGGTGGAAAATATGCATCAGCTGTGGTCAGCGTCCGAGCAATACGGCGTGCAGCAGGCATTAAGCATGTCGCTGGTCGGAGATAAAGGCAAAGTTCGCCATAGATTAGAATCAATTCTGCGCGAAACCGAGGCGGACGAAATCATGGTCAATGGCCAGATTTTCGACCATCAGGCGCGCCTGCATTCGTTTGAGTTAGCGATGCAGGTGAAAGAGGAATTATTGGGATAACATCAATGCAGGCCCGGTTGCCTCGCGCCACCGGGCCATAATTTTAGTGATAAACCGGCAGCAGGTTAAAGCTCGACAGGAAATGGACCACCGCGTTGCCGAGCCCAAACAACAGAATCAGCGCAATCATCGGTTTTCCGCCCCAAACGCGGAACTGTGGGCTGCCGAAGCGTTTACGCGAAGCGCGGGCCAGCAGCGCTGGAACAATCGCCGCCCATACCGTCGCCGCCAGGCCGGCATAGCCGATGGCGTACAGGAAGCCGTCAGGCTTCACCAGCCCGCCAATCATCGGCGGAATGAAGGTCAGCAACGCGGTCTTAAAGCGCCCCGCCGCGCTATCATCAAAGCCAAACAGGTCCGCCAGATAGTCGAACAGACCCAGCGTGACGCCGAGGAATGAACTGGCGACGGCAAAGTTCGAGAACACCACCAGTAGCAGATCCAGGCCACGATTATTCAACACGCCGCTCAGCGCCTGCACCAGCACATCAATGTTGCCGCCCTTCTGCGCGATGCCGATAAACTGCGGACGCGGAATGTTGCCCATCGTCACCAGCAACCATACTACATACAGGCCCAGCGCCAGCAGCGTGCCGTAAATTAGGCAGCGGGTGATGGTGCGCGGATCCTTACCGTAGTATTTCATCAGGCTTGGTACGTTGCCGTGATAGCCAAATGACGCCAAACAGAACGGCAGCGTCATCAGCAGGTATGGCGCGTAGGTGGCATTCTTTTCAGCGACGTTAAATAGCGTCGTCGGCTCAACGTGCCCCAATAGGCTGCCGAAGGTCAGGAAGAAGGTGATGACCTTTGCCCCCAGCACGATAGCCGTCATACGGCTCACCGCTTTGGTGCTCATCCAAACGATAAAGGCTACCAGCAGCGCAAAGCCAAAGCCCGCCGCGCGCGCCGGCACGTTCAGCGACATCTCGCTAAATGTATGATGCAGTATCGAGCCGCTGGCCGAAATGTAGGCGTAAGTCAGGATATAAAGCACAAAGGCGATCGACACGCCGTTTACCAGGTTCCAGCCCTTGCCGAGCAGATCTTTAGTAATAGTGTCAAAGCTGGAGCCGATCCGGTAATTGAGGTTGGCTTCCAGGATCATCAGGCCGGAGTGCAGCATGCAGAACCAGGTAAAGACCAGCGCCGCCAGCGACCAGAAAAACCACGCGCCGGACATGACCACCGGCAGCGAGAACATGCCCGCGCCAATAATTGTGCCGCCGATAATCACCACGCCGCCAAATAATGACGGTCGGGTGGCCGTAGTGGTTAGTGTCGCCATTTGCCGAAATCTCCAGTCGAAAATACTTTGCTCACGTTGAGCATGACGCACTGTACCAGTACACGAGTACAAAGGGAATAAAAAAAGCCCCAATCATCACGATCGGGGCTGTATTTATTACTTTACGCTAGCGCACTGCGCTAATTACGCATCGCCACCGAAGCGACGACGACCAGCGGAGTCATCACGGCGCGGCGCGGATGCATCGTCACGACGCGGCGCACGGCCTTCACGACGTTCGCCGCTGAAACGACGACCATCGCCACGACCGCCTTCACGACGTTCGCCGCCGAAACCACGACCGCCTTCACGACGCTCGCCGCCGAAGCTACGACCGCCTTCACGACGCTCACCGCCGCCACGACGTTCGGTGCGCGGCTGCGCATCGCCCAGCAGCTGCATGTTCATCGGCTTGTTCAGGATGCGGGTGCGAGTAAAGTGCTGCAGTACTTCGCCCGGCATGCCTTTCGGCAGTTCGATGGTGGAGTGCGTACCAAACAGCTTGATGTTACCGATGTAACGGCTGCTGATATCGCCTTCGTTAGCGATCGCGCCAACGATATGACGAACTTCAACGCCGTCATCACGGCCCACTTCAATACGGTACAGTTCCATTTCGCCAACGTCACGACGCTCACGCTTCGGACGATCTTCACGATCGCCACGCGGACCGCGATCGTTGCGGTCGCCACGACGTTCGAAACGATCGTCACGGTCGCGGAACTCACGCTTAGGACGCATCGGCGCATCCGGCGGAACGATCAGAGAACGTTCGCCCTGCGCCATTTTCAGCAGCGCAGCGGCCAGCGTTTCGACGTCCAGCTCTTCGCCTTCCGCCGTCGGCTGGATTTTCGCCAGCAGCGCACGGTACTGGTCCAGATCGCTGCTTTCCAGCTGCTGCTGAACTTTAGCGGCGAATTTTTCCAGGCGGCGTTTGCCCAGCAGTTCTGCGTTCGGCAGCTCTACTTCCGGAATAGTCAGCTTCATCGTACGTTCGATGTTGCGCAGCAGACGACGCTCGCGGTTCTCAACGAACAGCAGCGCGCGACCCGCACGGCCCGCACGGCCGGTACGGCCAATACGGTGAACGTAGGATTCAGAATCCATCGGGATGTCATAGTTAACAACCAGGCTGATACGCTCAACGTCCAGACCACGTGCCGCAACGTCGGTCGCGATCAGGATGTCCAGACGACCGTCTTTCAGACGTTCCAGAGTCTGCTCACGCAGCGCCTGGTTCATATCGCCGTTCAGCGCTGCGCTGTTATAGCCGCTACGCTCCAGCGCTTCAGCCACTTCCAGGGTCGCGTTTTTGGTACGGACGAAGATAATCGCCGCGTCAAAATCTTCCGCTTCCAGGAAACGCACCAGCGCTTCGTTTTTACGCATACCGTAAGCAGTCCAGTAGCTCTGGCTGATGTCCGGGCGAGTGGTTACGCTGGACTGAATGCGCACTTCCTGCGGCTCTTTCATAAAGCGACGGGTAATGCGACGGATAGCTTCCGGCATGGTGGCGGAGAACAGAGCGGTCTGATGACCCTCTGGGATCTGCGCCATAATAGTTTCTACGTCTTCGATAAAGCCCATGCGCAGCATTTCATCTGCTTCGTCCAGCACCAGACCGCTCAGTTTAGAGAGGTCCAGAGTACCGCGCTTCAGGTGGTCCAGCAGACGACCCGGGGTACCGACAACGATCTGCGGACCCTGACGCAGGGCGCGCAGCTGCACGTCATAACGCTGGCCGCCGTACAGGGCAACCACGTTTACGCCGCGCATATGTTTAGAGAATTCCGTCATTGCTTCAGCAACCTGTACCGCCAGTTCGCGGGTCGGCGCCAGCACCAGAATCTGCGGTGCTCTCAGCTCAGGATCGATGTTGTTCAGCAGCGGTAAAGAGAACGCTGCGGTCTTACCGCTACCGGTCTGGGCCATACCCAGAACGTCGCGGCCGTCCAGCAGATGCGGAATGCACTCAGCCTGGATCGGAGATGGTTTTTCGTAACCCAGATC